>JANZQE010000309.1:0-4456 GCA_038040705.1 Clostridium sp.
AGGCAAATAGTGATGATTAAACGTTCATATTGTTTTATATAGCTTGAAAACTGGTCCTTTTGTATAATCATCACCCCCTTTTTTGTCCCTTACATATATATAACGATTTGCAAGCTAAAAACACTTCAACTTTTTAAATAAATTAAAGGATTCATGTACTGCGTCAGAATGCATTCCGAGCAATACACGAATCCTTTATGTGTTATTTCGTGCTTTGAAGTTTTTCTATTATTATTTCTTTCATTTGAACTAATTTCTGTTCTGATGCCTCTAATGTTTCTCCCTTAGAGTACATGTATATTTTAATTTTCGGTTCTGTTCCTGAAGGTCTTACAGCATACCAGCTTCCATCATCAAAATAGAATTTAAGTACATTAGATACTGGAATTCCACTAGCTGCTACACTTCCATTTAGAATGTCGTAAGATTCTTCTGCTTCATAATCTATATATTTAGTAAGCTTTGAAGTTCCTAAAGTCTTTGGATTATCGTTTCTGTACTCTTCCATCATCCTAGAAATTCTTTTTTGCCCTTCTATGCCTTCTAAAACTATAGATATTAGATTTTCTCTATAATATCCAAACTCTTCATATATTTCATTTAATATTTCTATGAGAGTTTTTCCTTGTGATTTATAATAACCAGCAGCCTCACATAAAAGCATGGAAGCTATTACTGCATCTTTATCACGAACGAAGGTTCCAGCAACATAGCCGATGCTTTCTTCATATCCAAAGATAAATTCATAGCTATCGTCTTTTTTGAAATCATTGATTTTGCCACAAATATTTTTAAATCCTGTTAGTACATCGAAGGTTTCTACGCCGTATTTCTTTCCTATAGCTCTACCTAAATCTCCTGTTACTAAAGATTTAACTATGGCAGCATTCTTAGGAAGTGTACCATTTTCCTTCATTCCTTCTATGACATATTTTATTAATATAGCTCCCGTTTGATTACCGTTAAAGGCAACATATTCACCATTTTTATCTCTAACCATTATGGCAAGTCTATCACAATCAGGATCTGTAGCTATTAATAATTCTGCCCCTTCTTTTTTTCCAAGAGCCTGTGCATATTTAAAGGCTTTTACATCCTCTGGGTTTGGGTATCCAACTGTTGTAAAGTCTGGATCTGGATTTTCTTGCTCTGGCACTACTATTATATTAGTAAAGCCTCTTTCCCTTAATACTCGACGTACAGGCATATTTCCTGTTCCGTTAAGTGGAGTATATACAATTTTTATGTCCTTATCTACGTTGTCTCTTATGCTAAGTCCCTTTACTTTTCCCATGTACTCATCATCCATGTCTTTTCCAAGCATTACTATTAAGCCTTTTTCTTTAGCTTCTGCTGTGTCCATAAGTTTTATAGCACTAAAGTCTGTAATCATTTGAATTTTATCTGTTATTCCCTTTGCTGTAGATGATAATATTTGAGCACCATCTTCCCAATACACCTTGTATCCATTGTATTCTTTAGGATTATGGCTTGCTGTTACTACTATTCCTGAGGCACAATTTAGTGTCCTTACTGCGTAAGATAATTCTGGTGTAGGCCTTAATTCCTCAAACAAATAAGCCTTTACTCCGTTTGCAGCTAAAACCTGAGCTGCTGTCATCGCGAATTTTTCTGAAAAATGTCTACAATCATAGGCTATAGCAACGCCTCTATCCATATATTCTTGTCCGTATCCTTTAATGTAATCTGCAAGCCCTTGAGTTGCTCTTGAAATAATATATATGTTCATCCTATTAAGTCCTGCACCTAATTTTCCTCTGAGTCCTGCAGTTCCAAACTCTAGGTCCATGTAAAATCTATCTTGAATTTCCTTATCATCTTCTGATATTGACCTTAATTCTTCACGGGTCTTTTCATCAAACGATTCATTACCTACCCATTCTTCATATTTTTTCATATAAGTCATTTTATCTCACACCTTTCTATGTATTTATATTTATTATACATTATTTGATATGTTTTTGAAATGGTTAAATGTAATTTTGGATATATTTTACAGGATTAGGCTAAATCAAGCTAAATCAAGCTAAATCAATGGGGACGGTTAACAACTGTTTCGCCTTAAGCGAAAAATTGTTAACCGTCCCCGAGGGTTTTTAGGCAAATTAGTTGTTAACCGTCCCCAGACTTTGCCTAGACTTTCTCACCACAATAGTCGGTAAATTTGGGTAGTGCAAAAGCAGATTACTATGGCAATTATTGTCGGCATTACTACCGATAATATTGTCCATTTTATACTTCCGGTTTCTTTTTTGATTGTCCATACTGTTGTGGCACAAGGAAAGTGTAGTAATGAGAATAACATGGTGTTTATTAATGTTAGGTATGTCCAACCATTATTAAGCAAGATTTCTCTTAACTTATCTATGCTTTCAAACTGAATCATACTTCCTTTGGACATGTATGCCATCAAAAGAATAGGTAGTACGATTTCGTTTGCCGGGAATCCTAAGATAAAAGCTATCAATATGAATCCATCGAGTCCTATGGCATTTGCAAAAGGTGCTAGGAAGTTTGCTGCATGCGTAAGCACGCTTAAATTTCCCACCATTATATTTGATAAAATATAGGTTATTGCGCCTGCTGGCACAGCTACTACAACGGCTCTGCCGAGAACAAACATGGTTCTGTCAATTATAGAGGTATATAGCACTCTGCCTATTTGCGGTTTTCTATAGGGCGGAAGCTCTAGTGTAAAACTAGATGGCATTCCTTTTAGTATTGTTTTTGATAATGCATAGGAGGTAAGTAAGGTAATTCCTATTCCTATAAGTACTAAAAGCACTACCATTAATGCTGCTATTATAGAGCTGCTAGTCTTTGAAAAACTCACTCCAACAAATACCATAGATAGCGCTATAAGGGTTGGAAATCTTCCGTTGCAGGGCACAAAATTATTGGTGACAATGGCTATTAGCCTCTCTCTTGGAGATTCAATTATTCTGCAAGCAATTACTCCTGCAGCATTGCATCCAAAGCCCATACACATGGTTAGTGCCTGTTTTCCATGACAACAGGCTTTTTTAAATGCATGGTCTAAATTAAAACATACCCTAGGAAGATATCCAACGTCCTCTAGGAGAGTGAATATAGGGAAGAATATTGCCATAGGTGGCAGCATTACGGATACTACCCAGGCAAAGGTTCGATATACTCCTAGTACTAAAAGGTTATTTAGCCATAAAGGAGCTTGTATATAGCTAAAGAATAAACCAAGTTTTCCTTCTATCCAGAACATGAATTTTGCTAAGAACTCAGATGGGTAATTTGCTCCCTGAATTGTAAGCCAGAACACCACCGCTAGCATTAGTAGCATTATGGGGATACCCGTTCTTTTAGAGGTTATTATATCATCAATTTTTTGCTGAGATAATAGCCGCTCAGTATCCTTCACAACAGTTTTTCTTGTTATATCTTCCGCTTTTTCATAGATGGATTCTACAATGGTGTCTCTTATGTTTTCATTATTTTCTGCTCTAAATTTTTTAGATTTTTCTATAACTTCCTTTATTTTTGCATCATCTTTTAAGTTCAATAATCACACCTTCCTATCGATTGGTACCTGAATCAAATTCACTTTCATGTTTTTAAATTATATCCCAGAAATTTACTTATAGAATCTATAAGCGAGTCATCTCCATCTAATAGTCTTAGAGCAAGCCATTTAGCATTAATTTTATCCATAAAAATAGAACTTAGCATTGGGGTAAGTATCTGAAGTTGCTCTGTTATTTCTCTTGGATACAAAATTTGCACTGGGCAAGTTTTAATTTTATTGTGGCATAAATCATATATGGCGTCTTTCAAATTATTCATGCCTATATTACTTCTTGCAGTCGTTGGTATCACAGGAATTCCGAGTTCTTTTGATAGTCCTTCTATATCTATTTTTATATTTTTACTTTTAGCTTCATCCATTAGATTTACACATGCAACCACATTATCTGTAATCTCTAGCACCTGCAAAAGCAAGTTTAAATTTCTCTCAATGCATGTGGCATCCAAAACCACCACTGTTACGTCTGGCTTTCCAAAACATATGAAGTCTCTAGCCACAACTTCTTCTACAGAACTTGCAAGAAGCGAGTAAGTACCTGGTAAATCTACAATGATAAAGTCCTGATCTTTATGAGCATATTTACCTTGAGAGTTTACAACGGTTTTACCTGGCCAATTCCCTGTATGCTGATGTAGTCCGGTTAGTGAATTGAAAACTGTACTCTTGCCTGTATTGGGATTTCCCGCCAGAGCAATGACACAATCCTCTTCCTTTAGTTTTTCTACATTAAAAAGATCATTCAGCCCTTGTTTGGTGCTAGCACTATGCGTTAATCCCATTATTTCTTCCTCCAATAATTTCAAAGGAGATCCTCTAAAATTTTTTATATTTTCATTAAGGATCAGTGAATTTTGCCGTCATCTATAAGTCTTTTAC
>JANZQE010000310.1:0-11596 GCA_038040705.1 Clostridium sp.
ATTTTTATCTATATCTGTAAAACCATTCTAAGTATGATTTCATTTTTAAAATGATAGTATCTATCAATTGTACAAATCAATTATACTTTATTAACTATAGCAATTCAAATTTTTTCTATGATATACTTGTGCATATGATTATATTTACAAAAAAATTAATAAACATTTATAATATATTTAGGAGGCATTTATGAGTAACACCTACGCAAAAGTAATAATAAAAGGCTCGCCTATTACAAAATCTAATTTTAAACTTTCTAACATGAGTGGCAGAGCTATTTTACCTTACAATACTGGTAAATACCATGATAGATATGCTTTATATGAAGAAGAAATAGCATACCAATGTAGAAGCCAAAATCCCAGCATTTTTTTAACGGAATCTCTTATTGCTATTTTAAAAGTATATTACAAGAGTATAAAAAGACATCCTGACACAACTAATATAACAAAAAGTATTTTCGATGGCATAGAGAAAAGTGGGCTTATAGTAAATGATGCCCAAGTTACAAGACTTATTATCGAAGAATTCTATGATGCAAAAAATCCCAGGTTTGAATTAGAACTTTTTGCTGAAAGTAAATACGCTCTAAATTATTCTATAGTTAAAAAAGGAGAAGAGGATGAACCTATAAATTATAATCTACCATCAAATAAAAAAAATGTTATAGGCAGCAAGGTAAATAAATCTAATTCTGTAAATGCTAATTGTTCTTCTTCTAAACACACATGTGAAATATGCGGAAAACAAGTTTTAAAGGATGATTGTCTTTCTGCGAACAAAGGTAAAACGACTTTATGTAAGACTTGTTTTAAAAAATTATTTTAAGTAAGATTTCATACTTATATTTATGTTATACTGTTATTATAACAATTTATACATAATAAATAGAACAAATTTTACATTATAGGAGGATTTATATGAGCACAAAAACTAACATCGATTGGAAAAATTTAGGTTTCGCTTACACTAAAACAGATTTACGTTATGTTTCAAGATGGAAAGATGGAAAATGGGATGATGGGAAACTAGTTGAAGATAATAATATAACTATAAGTGAATCATCAACAGCCATTCACTATGGTCAGCAATGTTTTGAAGGCTTAAAAGCTTATCGTACAAAAGATGGTAAAATTCAACTGTTCAGACCAGATCAGAATGCCAAACGTATTAATCAAAGCTGTAACCGTATACTTATGCCCGAAATACCAGTTGAGAAATTTATTGATGCATGTATTCAGGTTGTTAAAGCAAATGAATCTTTTGTTCCACCATATGGAACTGGTGCAACACTTTATCTTAGGCCTTACTTAATAGGTATTGGTGATAATCTAGGAGTAAGATCCGCTCCTGAATTTTTATTCAGTATATTCTGTTGTCCTGTAGGAGCTTATTTTAAAGGTGGACTTGCTCCAGTAAACTTTATGATTTCAGAGGACTACGATAGAGCAGCCCCTCATGGAACAGGTGCTGCAAAGGTAGGTGGAAATTATGCTGCAAGTCTTCTTGCTCATACAAAAGCTGTAGAAAAAGGCTTTGCAGATTGTATTTACCTTGACCCTGAGACTCATACTAAAATTGAAGAGGTTGGTGCTGCAAACTTCTTTGGAATTACGAATGATAATATATTTGTAACTCCAAAATCGCCATCAATACTTCCTAGCATAACTAAATACTCACTAATGCATCTTGCAAAAGAATATTTACACCTCGAAGTACAAGAAAGAGATGTTCTAATAAATAATTTGATGGAATTCAAAGAAACTGGTGCATGTGGAACCGCTGCTGTGATTTCACCTATTGGCGGCATAGAATATAAGGGAGAGCTTACAGTTTTCCACAGCGAAACAGAAGTAGGCCCTGTTACCAAAAAACTTTATGATACTCTTTACGGAATTCAGTTTGGAGATGTAAAGGCCCCTGAAGGATGGATTGTAGAAGTTAAATAATAAAGTAAATAATAAAAGGTTTGCCAATTTTTCTCTTGGCAAACCTTTTATCTTTATATTATTTTATATACATCTTATTATAGTATTCATCTAACATTCTCTCTACTGAGAATTCATAGCTTGTACTTTTGATACTTTCTTTCATCATTTCTACCCATTTTTCTCTATTGTCATAGTAAGTAGGCAAAACTCTATTTGTTAGAGTATCATAAAGGGCTGCTGTATCATGTTTGTCTAATTCATCTTCTGATAATTCATTAAGACTCACTGCATCTCCAAACTGCCATCCATTTACGTCGTCATTACAAGCCTCTGGCCACCAACCGTCTAAAATAGAGCAGTTAAGCACACCATTCATCGCAGCTTTCATTCCCGAAGTTCCACTTGCTTCTAAAGGCCTTCTTGGATTGTTTAACCATATATCTGCTCCTCTAGTTAACATTCTCCCTATATTCATGTCATAATTTTCTAAAAACACAACGCTACTCGGATATTTCTTCATCATTCTTACTAACTTTTCAACTATTTCTTTTCCGTTATCATCAAGCGGGTGAGCTTTTCCTGAGAATACAATTTGAACTTTTCCGCTTTTAAGCAGTGGTGAAATAATCTCCTCATCAGTAAATATCAAATCACTTCTCTTATAAGGTGCAGCTCTTCTTGAAAATCCAATAAGTAGCTTATCAGAAGCTAGCTTCACACCTGTTCTTTCAGTAATAAACTCTATTAATTCTTTTTTAACAGCTATATGAGCCCCCCAAATGTCTCCATTACACTCATAAGCCTCAGTAATTCGAGCGTCTACCCAAGATGGTTTATGGATTCCATTAGTTATTCCAATAATTTCAGATCTTCCAGCCACGGTTTTCCACATTTTATTTGCAGTTTTCATGTGAAGTTGTGCTACAGCATTAGCCTTTCTTGAAAGTCTAAGCCCTGCTACCGTCATGTTAAATGGTTCTCCACCAAATCTTATCATTTGCTCTCTAGTTAATCCATTAAATGCTCCCATATATTCTAATTTTGAAACATCATGAGATTCATTACCTTCAACTATTGGAGTGTGAGTTGTAAATACTACTTCAGCCCTTGTTTTGCTCCAAGCTTCCTCGAAACTACATTCTGATTGCATTTTTTCTTTTATAAGCTCTGTAGCAGCAAGAACTGCATGCCCTTCATTAAAATGATATACATCTATAGGTATATCTAGGGCTCTTAAAGCTTTTACTCCGCCTATACCTAAAACTATTTCTTGCGCGATTCGTTCTTCTCCAAACCACCCATATAACTGACCGGTTATCCAATTATCACTATTTTCTGGTATATCAGTATCTAAAAGGTATAATGGAACATTCCCAAATTCCTCTAGTTTCCAAACCTTACACACTACATCTAAATTTCTGATTTTAACTGTTATTTTCACTCCTGTATCTTCTAAAAAATCATAAGTATAATTATGATATGTATCATAGGCTTTCCCATTTTCATCTATAAGTTGTTCCGTATACCCTTGTTTCCACTTAAGTCCTATTCCTACTAGTGGTAGTTTTAAATCTTTGGATCCTTTTAAATGGTCACCAGCAAGTATTCCTAGTCCACCTGCATAAGCTTTAAATTCTGAATTTAATCCATACTCCATACAAAAATAAGCAACTCTTGGAAGATTATTGTTATCCATCAAATTTCCCCTCCTATATCCATTTTATATTCATTATACATAATTTTTTAGATCAATGCAACCGATTGCATTAAAAATAAGTATTTAAAATTACCTTTATTGATTATCCACAATCTTTTAATTGTTTTTTTAGTTTTAAAACCATAGTAACCTACCATATACTATAATAGTAATCTTTTGTAATTATTTAATAAGGAGTTGTTTTACTATGAAATTAGGATCTGTTTTCAAACCTATAAAACATAAAATAAAATTTATTACTTTGTTTATACTATTAAGCACAACCATATCAACCATAATGATTTACTCAATCATAAATAGTATTAAGAATGAACAGGATATAACTTCTAATCTTATTGCGGAACGATTATCAAAAATTTCGGAACTTTCCACACTAAAATATAATTATTCTAATATAATAGCTCTAAAAAACAGTAAAAAATTTAAAGATGTGCCCATCCCCTTTACTGAAAAATCATTTTTCGTAAAATATAGTGGCTATATCAAGGCTGGTGTAGATTTAAAAGATTTGGTTGTTTTTGTTAATGAAAAAGATGTTACCATAACTTTGAAGAAATCTAGGATACTTGATAATGTAATCAATGATGAGGATTTATTAGTATATGATGAAAAATCCTCAATGTTTAACAAACTCAGTATGCAAGATATTATAAATGAAATCAGTAATGAAAAAATTGTAATTGCAGAAGATTTATTAAAAAAAGGATTTTTAGATGAAGCTAACAATAATGCCAAATTACTTTTAAAGGGTTTTCTATTAGATATGGGATTTGAAAATGTGAATATAATTTTCAAATAAACATTCTCAAAATAATCAAAAGCAGAAAACGATATGTTTTTCTGCTTTTAATTGTAAAATTTTACTATCAGGGGTTCTAGAAAGAAAATTAATATCCACCGGAGGAACCACCACCACTTGACGATCCACCACCGAATCCACCAAAACCACCGCCATTTCCACCACTTCTACCATTTCTTCCGCCTCGTCCAAAAACTGCACTCCAAAATAGCACTTTAATCATAAATCTAGTTATTCTCCCCTTATTAAAAATAAAATCAAGAATCATTAACACAATGACTCCTATTAATAAAACTCCATTTCCACCTTTAGATGTGCTTGAATTTTCTATATTCTCAGTATATTTCGGAACATCGATATTCTTATCTAGTGTTACTGAATATTCTTTGGCAATATTATCTGATAAAACTGAGTATGCCTCCCTGAGTCCTATTCCATATTGGTTTTGTTTGAATTTTGGTACTGCAAATTCATTCATAACTCTTGAAGAGTATATATCCGTAACAGCACCCTCTAGGCCTGTACCTACCTCTACTCTCCACTTTCTTTCACTAACCGACAATAAAATTAATAGCCCATTATTTTTATCTTTTTGCCCAATACCCCACTCTCTAAAAATACCATTGGCGTAAGTTTCTATTGGTTCACCCTCCAGTGTATCTATAACTACCACAATAGCCTCTGCTCCTGTTTTATCTTCTAATTCCTTACCTACTGACATAATATACTGTGCTGAGTCAGCATCTATCTCTCCCACATAATCGTTAATATATTTTGATGCTGTGGCCGTCGGAAATTTAACCTCTGCATTCGCTAAGTTAACAGATACTATTGCACTTAATAACAATATACTTAGCATGGCTACAAAAAAGTTCTTTATGCTTATTATTCTCTTTGTACTCTTACTGTTTATAATATTGTAATTTTTACTGATAAATTTCATTTTATATATTTTCATATTTTACTCCTATTTACTAAAGTCAACTTTTGGTAATTCTTTAGCAGATTCACTAGCTTTATAATATTCTTTTTCACCAAATCTAAAAGTTCCTGCGATGACAGACCCTGGAAATTTTTTAATTGCAGTATTGTAATTATCAACACTTTTGTTATAATCTTGCCTTGCCGTACTTATTCTATTTTCTGTACCTTCAAGTGCTACTGTTAAATCCCTAAAATTTTGACTAGATTTTAAATCTGGATATCTTTCTACTATTACTAAAAGTCTTGAAATCGCGGATCCAAGCTCGCTATCTGCCTGCGCTTTATCACCTACGGTTTTTGCGCCAGAAAGTTTAGCCCTAGCCTCTGCTACTTGTATAAATATTTCTTTTTCTTGAGAAGCATACCCCTTTACCGTTTCCACCAAATTAGGAATAAGATCCGACCTTCTTTGGAGTTGAGTATCTATGTTCCCTTCCGAGCCCTTTACCTTTTGGTCTAAACTCACAATCTTATTGTAGCCTCCAATGATAGGCATTGTTATTACTATAATTATTGCTACAACAATTGCAACGGTTCTTAAAGTTCTATTCATCTCTATACCACCTTTCTATTTTATAAAATACATAATAATACTTTATGAATTTTATAATGATACTATACTAATTTGCTGTTTATTGTTTAAAATTATGTACTATATAAAAATATAATTGTCAAAAATAAAAAAGATAATTTCTGTTTAAAATACAGAAATCATCTTCTTATGTCTTAACTACAATGATGTCAAAGGTCTTTTTTATATATTCATCTATTTTATAATTACCGAGTTTATTATTTATTCTCCTTAAAAGTGAATTTAATTCTATTAGTTCATCCAAATTAATATCTTTTAGTTCTTTAAAAATCAACATGCTTTTTTGATTTTTAACAAAATCATCAATTATAAGTTTCTCACCTTGTTCTGTAATATCTAAGTAAATGGCGTTTTTAATTGTAGCTTTTTCTTTACGAATAAATTTTTTACTTTCTAAATTCTTTACTATTACATGTACAGTAGATGGTGACCAAAAACTGATTTCACTTAATTCACTTGATGTTATCCCTGGAAATACATCAATTATCCACAGTGCTCTCAGTTGGGCATAAGTCACATTAAACTTCTTAAGCGGTTCATTATGGCTACTTTTAACAGTTAATATAAAAGTTCTTAAAAGATTATATATACTAATTATCTTTTTTATTATGCTAACTTTATCCTTATCAAAAACTTCTAAATCAATCTTTAAATTCATTTCATTAATCTTATCAATATAATCAAAAATAAACTGTTTCTCTTCTTTTATAATAATTTCAGTAAAAACCCCTATAATAAAATCTAATTCACTATGTGAAAACAAATCTATTAAGTCAAAAAGGTAGAATTTTTTTTCCTTATCTTGTTTATTTATATTAATAAAATGGTTACCCATTTCTGTTAATTGAAATTTATATAACTTTTTATTTATAGCTTCTTCTTTAAAAATTAACTCCTTATCCATTAAAATTTTAATCATATTACTTACAGTGGGTGAAGACCAACATCCAATCCTTGCAACATTACTAAGTGAAATTCCTGGAAAGGCTTTAATAATCCACAGAATTCTAAGTTGGGGAAGCGTTATCCCAGAAGTCTCCACCGTCCTTGCATAATTAGATTCTATTTTCAAAAATGCATATCTTGATAAATTATATAATGAATGTATATTAAATAAATATATGTTTTTATCCATAACATATCCCCTTACATGATCTTTAACATTTACGTGATTATCATTTTCATATGCTAATTCATCACTCAATAGATTGTACCAAAAAAATAATATCATATCAACAAAAGGATTTTATAATATGAAAGGGACATATCGCACATTGTTTTTTCTATTGTAATATGATATTATTAAATATATTATATAGTATTAAATATTATATACTCGGAAATGTTTTTTAAAGATTTAATATTAAAAACTAACATATATGAAGTTATGAATTTAAAAATAATTTTGTTCAAGTAAAATACTACTTGAATTACTTTTATTTATAACATTCGAATGCTAATTAAAATCGAGGAGTGAAATTTATGTTTGTCCCAAAACTAATTACTTGTTTGAAAAACTATTCGAAAGATCAATTTATTAAAGATTTTATAGCTGGTATCATTGTAGCTATCATAGCTCTTCCATTATCCATTGCTCTAGCTATTGCCTCGGGTGTATCTCCCGAAAAAGGACTTTATACAGCAATTGTTGGTGGTCTTGTGGTATCGCTTCTAGGAGGAAGCAGAGTTCAAATTGGGGGTCCTACCGGTGCTTTTGTAGTTATTGTAGCTGGCATCGTCCAGCAGTTTGGTATTGATGGCCTAATCGTAGCCACTATCCTTGCTGGTATTTTCCTAGTAATAATGGGGGTTCTAAAATTTGGTGGCATGTTAAAATATATTCCTTATCCTATTACTACCGGATTTACAAGTGGTATCGCGATTATCATTTTTTCCACTCAGGTTAAAGATTTTTTTGGGCTAACCATGAAAAATGTACCTTCTGAATTCATCCCTAAATGGATTGCTTATTTCGATAGTTTTAACACTTTAAATATGCAAAGTATTCTTATTGGTATTCTTTCACTTGCAATAATTATACTTTGGCCTAAGATAAATAAAAAAGTTCCAGGAACGCTTATCGCAATAGTAGTAGCTACTGTAATAGCGCTTTTATTTAATTTAAATATTGAAACCATTGGAAGTCGTTTTGGTAATATTTCAAGTGCATTGCCTAGCATTTCTATTCCTCATACTTCTTTTAGTATGATTAAACAGTTAATGCTTCCAGCACTAACCATTGCAATTTTAGGTTCAATAGAGTCTTTACTATCTGCAGTAGTTGCTGATGGTATGATTGGTGGTTCACATCGTTCTAACATGGAACTTGTAGGACAAGGCGTAGCTAATATATTCTCTGGTCTTGTAGGAGGCATTCCTGTAACTGGCGCTATAGCAAGAACTGCTGCTAATGTGAAAAACGGTGGTAGAACCCCTGTTTCAGGAATTGTTCATGCGCTGACCCTACTAATAATACTCCTAGTATTTATGCCATATGTAAAGCTTGTCCCTATGTCAGCTTTGGCTGCAATATTAATTGTAGTTTCTTACAATATGGGTGAATGGGAATCATTCCAACAAATATTAAAAGCTCCTAAAAGTGACGCACTGGTTCTTTTGGTTACTTTTTCTCTAACAATATTCTTCGATTTAGTAATTGCTATTGGAATAGGCTTAGTGCTTGCATCATTGCTATTTATGAGAAGAATGGCAGATGTTTCTGATGTGAGATATATTCTTGATGAACATGAAGATAAAGATCAAATAGAGCTTATAGATAGCATCAAAACCCCTGAAAATGTATCCGTATACGAAATTAATGGACCTTTCTTCTTTGGTGCGGCAGATAAATTTATGCATGCAGTTAGAGAACTCGGCATTCCTACTAAAATTCTGATTATAAAAATGTCCAACGTGCCTGCTATTGACGCTACAGGATATCATGGTTTAGAAATGCTTTATGAACTCTGTAAAAAGCATCACACGGAATTAATAATTTTGAACCTTCAAGTTCAGCCTCTTAATGCACTTTCCAAATATGGTTTTATAGATCTTTTAGGAAGTGAAAATTTCTGTACTAGTGTTGAGGAAGCTATTGATAGAGCTAATTGCTTACTTACAAAGTAAAATTAAGTACAATGGTATATTAAAAATAGTAAAAGGTAGACTGGTTTATGCCAGTCTACCTTTTATTATTTAATAAAAATATATTTATATTAATACAATATTCTGTAATAATGTACTATAATATTAAATGTAGCTTTTATATTATATAAGCCATACAAATAAAATTAAAAAGTTATAAAGGAGAGTCAAGAATGATAATTCCTAGTGAATCAACTATTGATACTATAGCAGAAGATTTGAGATATGTTAAGCTCCTAGCCAGTAAGTATCCTACGATTCCAGATGCTTGTACGGAAATTATAAATTTGCAAGCTATCTTAAATTTGCCAAAAGGCACTGAACATTTTCTTACAGATATTCATGGCGAATATGAATCCTTTACTCACGTTCTTAGGAATGCCTCAGGTGTAATCAAACGAAAAATTAACGATATTTTTGGTAATTCACTTAGAGAAATAGAAAAAAAAGAATTTGCAACTGTTATCTACTATCCCGAACAAAGGTTGGATATAGCACTTAAAGAAGAAGAGGATATAGAAGATTGGTACAAAATCACTCTTCATAAACTTATTAAAATTTGTAGGACAGTCTCTTCTAAATATACTAGGTCTAAAGTCAGAAAAGCACTGCCTGCAGATTTCGCATATATTATTGAAGAATTACTCCATGAACAACAGAACACCTTTAACAAACAGGAATACTACAACGAAATTATTCAGACCATAATTAAAACTGGTAGAGCTAAAGAATTTATAGTTGCTATTGCCAACCTAATTCAAAGACTAACTATAGATAGACTTCATATTTTAGGAGACATTTATGACAGAGGTCCTGGAGCACATATAATATTAGATACACTTATGCAATACCACTCTATTGATATACAGTGGGGTAATCATGATATTTTATGGATGGGTGCTGCCGCTGGCTCTGAGAGTTGCATTGCAAATGTTCTTCGCATATCAACAAGGTATGCAAATTTGGATACTATTGAAGAAGGTTATGGTATTAACTTATTGCCGCTAGCAACTTTTGCTTTAGATTTTTATGGGAATGACCCCTGCAAATCTTTCAAGCCAAAAATCCAACCAGAAAATAATTATAGAGAAAAAGACCTCAATTTAATGTCACAAATGCATAAAGCTATTTCTATAATTCAATTTAAACTCGAGGGTCAAATAATAAAAAGGCGCCCACATTACGAAATGCAAGATAGGCTACTTCTCCATGAGATAGATTGCGAAAAGGGTTCCGTAAATATTTGCGGAAAAGAATATAAGCTAAATGATATTAATTTCCCAACTATTGACCCTACTGACCCTTATAGGTTAACTGAAGATGAAAGAGAACTTATTGACAAACTTAAATCTTCCTTTTCAAACAGTGAAAAACTTCAAAAACATATACGTTTCTTATATTCTAAAGGTAGTATGTATTTAAAGTACAACTCCAATTTGCTTTATCATGGTTGCATAGCATTAAACCAAGATGGTAGTTTTAAGGAAATGAAAATAGATAATGTCACTTATAGTGGAAAGTCATATATAGATAGAACTGAACGAGTAGCAAGAGAAGCTTATTTTGGCAAAACGAATTCAGAATCTAAGCTTTATGCTTTAGATTCCATATGGTATTTGTGGTGTGGCTCTAATTCGCCCCTATTTGGTAAAGATAAAATGACTACCTTTGAGAGATATTTTGTAGATGACAAAAGTGTTCATACAGAAATTAAAAATCCATACTATAATTATCGGGATGATGAAACAATATGTAATAATATATTGACTGAATTTGGCCTATGTATAACTGAATCACATATTATAAATGGTCATATTCCTGTAAAGACAAAACAAGGTGAGAGTCCTATAAAAGCTAATGGCAAACTTTTAGTTATTGATGGCGGTTTTTCTAAAGCTTACCAACCAGAAACTGGCATAGCAGGATATACCCTTATTTATAATTCATATGGACTACTTTTAGCATCCCATGCCCCTTTTGAATCTAGACAAAGGGCTATCGATGAAGGTAAAGATATCCTATCTTCTACTATAGTTCTAGAGACATCTACAAGTCGCAAACGTGTAATAGATACGGATGTTGGCCTAGAGATAAAGGACCAAATTAAAGATTTGGAGTTACTCCTTACAGCATATAGAAAAGGTCTTATTAAAGAACAACGATAACATTTATTAAACCAATATAAACCACTTGGAGTTCCAAGTGGTTTATATTGGTTTAATCTATCGGCAACAACAACTATAATTATACTTGAATAGTTTTTTATTTTTCATTGTACGTGGATAATAATTCTTGCAGCGTGTGAGCTTGCATTGCGGATTGTTCTGCAAATTCCCTAAACGTATTACTTACCGCCGCGTCAGATACTTCTTTTGCAAATGATTGATAGTCTCTTGTATTTTCCTGTGCGTCTAATAATTTTTTCATA
>JANZQE010000311.1:0-3528 GCA_038040705.1 Clostridium sp.
AATTAAAGATATAATGACAAGTGAAAATCTAATTACTGCACCAGAAGGAACAAGTATGGAGGAGGCTAAACAACTTCTTAAAAAACATAAAATAGAAAAGTTACCGTTAGTAGATAGCCAAAATAACTTAAGAGGACTTATCACAATAAAAGATATAGAGAAAACATTAAAATTTCCTGATGCGGCCAAGGATTCTAGAGGACGATTATTGTGTGGTGCAACTGTTGGTGTAACAACAGACATGATGGAGAGAGTAGCAGCTCTCGTAAAGGCTGGAGTAGATGTAATAACTATAGATACAGCTCATGGCCATTCTTTAGGAGTATTGAACGCTGTAAGTAAAATAAAATCTGAATACCCAGAGCTTCAAATAATTGCAGGCAATATTGCAACGGCAGAGGCAACTAAAGATTTAATTGAGGCTGGAGCAGATTGTGTAAAGGTAGGAATAGGTCCTGGATCTATTTGTACTACAAGGGTTGTAGCGGGAGTAGGAGTACCACAGCTTACAGCAGTTATGGATTGCGTTGAAGTGGGAAATAAGTATGGAGTACCTGTTATTGCAGACGGTGGTATAAAATACTCTGGAGATATAGTAAAGGCATTAGCAGCAGGAGCTAAAGTGGTTATGATGGGTTCTATGTTCGCAGGATGTGAAGAGGCACCAGGTGAAATGGAAATATATCAAGGAAGAAGCTATAAGGTATACAGAGGTATGGGTTCACTAAGTGCTATGGACTCTGGAAGTAAGGACAGATATTTCCAAGAAGGAAATAAAAAGTTAGTGCCAGAAGGAGTAGAAGGAAGATTACCTTTCAAAGGAAGCGTTATAGATACTATATATCAGATGATTGGTGGTATACGCTCGGGGATGGGATATTTAGGATCTAAAGATCTAGAACAATTGTTTGAAACTTCAACCTTTGTTGTTCAATCTTCAGCAGGACTCAGAGAAAGTCATCCACATGATGTATCAATTACAAAAGAAGCACCAAATTATAGTGTTAGTAGCTAAGAAAAAAGCTTGAACTTATAGGAGGAAAATAACATTGATTAATAGAGAACTTATTTTAGTAGTTGACTTCGGTGGTCAATATAACCAGCTTATTGCAAGAAGAGTAAGAGAGAATAATGTCTATTGTGAGATAGTGCCATACACATATTCTGCCCAAAAAATAAAAGAAATGAATCCAAAAGGATTGATATTTACTGGCGGACCCAATAGCGTTTATGCTGAAGGTGCCCCAAAAGTTGAAAAGGCAATATTTGAACTAGGCGTTCCTATTTTAGGAATATGTTATGGCGCTCAGTTAATGGCTCGTATGTTTGGTGGCGAAGTTATAACACCTAATGTTCGTGAATATGGAAAAATAGAAGTTGATTTGAACAAAGATGCTGTTATTTTCGCTGGGATAGAAGAAAACCAATGTTGGATGAGTCATACAGACCACATTTCCAAAGTGCCAGAAGGATTTGATATAATTGCAACTACTGAAGATTGTCCAGTAGCTGCTATGGCGAATGTTTCTAAAAAACTCTATGGAGTTCAATTTCACCCAGAAGTAAAACATACTCTTTTTGGTGAAGAAATGCTTAGAAAGTTCCTATATGATGTGTGCGAAGTTAAAGGCGATTGGTCAATGTCATCATTTGCAGAAGAAAAAATTAAAGCTATTAAAGAAATAGTTGGAGACAAAAAGGTACTTTGTGCACTGTCTGGTGGTGTAGATTCATCAGTTGCTGCAATGCTTGTGCATAAAGCAATAGGAGATCAGTTAACTTGCGTATTCGTAGATCACGGCTTACTCAGAAAAGATGAAGGAGACCAAGTTGAAGAAATGTTCAAGGGTAAATTTAAAATGAACATAATAAGAGTTAATGTTCAGGACAGATTCCTAGGTAAACTTAAAGGAATAAGCGATCCAGAGACAAAGAGAAAGATAATTGGAGAAGAATTTATAAGAGTTTTTGAAGAAGAATCTAATAAACTCGGACAATTAGATTTCCTTGTGCAAGGAACTATATATCCAGACGTAGTTGAAAGCGGAACTGCTACCTCAGCTACTATAAAAAGTCACCATAATGTCGGAGGCCTTCCAAAAGATATGCACTTTAAACTAATTGAACCTTTAAGAGAATTATTTAAAGATGAAGTTAGAGCAGTTGGAGAAGAAATTGGGATTCCGCATCACTTAGTATGGAGACAACCATTCCCAGGACCGGGCCTTGCTATAAGAGTGCTTGGAGAAATAACACCTGAAAAATTATTTATAACTAGAGAAGCAGATGCAATATTTAGAGATGAAGTTGCTAAAGCAGGACTTGAAAGTGAAATATGGCAGTACTTTGCATGCCTTCCTAACATCCAATCTGTTGGTGTTATGGGAGATGAACGTACATACTGCCATACAGTGGCTCTAAGAGCTGTAACTAGTTCAGATGGTATGACATCGGATTGGTCTAGAATACCCTATGAGGTGCTAGATAAGGTGTCAAGACGGATAGTTAACGAAGTTAATGGAGTAAATAGAATTGTTTACGATATAACGAGTAAACCGCCTTCAACTATTGAGTGGGAATAGAAAAACCGTTGGTATACCTAGATGTACTGAAAAATAAGTAGAGAAAAAGTGGTTATGATGTATGCTATTAAAGTAGTACTTCATAACCACTTTTTTACTGATAATCGTACGTATTATAGTACACATATTCTATTAATTATAACAAAGTGTCCATATATTAACGCAACTATTTTATACATTTAGTCTGATTGTACTTTATATCGAACAAAATGTCATAAATCAATAGCATATAAGAAAATAATAGGATTAAAATAAAAAAAATCAAATGTTAAAAAAATAACAGTTTGACTATATCTAAGGATTCAGTAAATTAAAATCAAAAAAATATATTTTGAAAATAAACTTGGCATTATACTTGCTACTACTATTTATGAATACAAAGTTTAAATTTGATTTCTATTTTGTTGGCAAATCGGAGTTTACATATTTAGTAATAGTTTAATTTTAAAATAGAGAGATGTAAACGTTGGCAAATTCAGTAAATTTCTATCCTTTAGAATCATAGAATAGTTGGATTTATAAAAAACAGAAAAATGCTCTAAAGATAAGTAATCACAATACTTTGTAAAGCGAATAGGCAAATAATAATTAAGAATTGCTATCTGCCCAAGATAATAACGAGGAGGAAGGTTTATGGATTTCGGATTGACAAAACAACAAGAACTTGTAAGACAAATGGTAAGGGAATTCGCAATAAACGAAGTTGAACCGCTAGCTGCGGAAATAGACATATCAGAAAGATTTCCTAGAGAAACTGTAGAGAAAATGGCTAGATACAATATGATGGGTATACCAATTGCAACTAAATACGGTGGAGCAGGTGGAGACATTCTATCCTATGCTATAGCTGTTGAAGAGTTATCAAAAGCATGTGCAACTACAGGGGTTATTCTTTCAGCGCATACTTCACTATGTATAGGGCCACTAGATATGTTTGGAACAGAAG
>JANZQE010000312.1:0-3594 GCA_038040705.1 Clostridium sp.
TTCTTTTTATATTGATTTTTTTTCTAATGGTTCTATTGTTTTATTTTCACCATTCTTAGTCATTTTCAACATTTCTGCTATAGCTGATATACTACCTAAACTTGACAATGTTTCATTTGGAAGTATAAGTTTATTAGCTGGATTCTTCGCCATTTCTTTAAGCGCCTCAATTTGTTTTAATGCTATTACTGTTTCATTAGTACCTGATTCTATTATAGCTGAGTTTATTTTTCTTATAGCCTCTGCTTCTGCAATTGCAATAGCTTCTATAGCGCGGGCTCTACCTTCCGCTTCAAGAAGTTGAGATTCTTTAAGTCCTTCTGCACGCCTTATAGTTGCTTGTTTTTCAGCCTCAGCATTTAATATCTGAGCTTGCTTATGGCCTTCTGCTCTTTCAATTTGACTTTGTTTTTCACCCTCTGCTGTAAGGATAAACGCTCTCTTATCTCTCTCTGCTCTCATTTGTTTTTCCATAGCCTGTTGAATTTCATTTGGTGGAATAATATTCTTAATTTCTACAGATAGTATTTTAATTCCGTAAGCATCTGTTATTTCGTCGATTATTTCAAGAAGTCTTAAATTTATTCTATCTCTTCCTGATAATACATCATCCAAAGTCATATCACCCACAATATTTCTCATATTAGTTATAGTTGAGTAAACTATACCTGATTTATAATCTTCAATATTGTACACTGCATCCTTTGAGTTAGTTACTTTATAAAATATAACATTATCAATTGATATATTAACATTGTCTTTAGTTATAACATTTTGTGGTTGTATGTCTAGTATTTGTTGCTTAGTTGAAATTTTTCTTCTAATAAAATCTGCGAATGGTATTGTTAAATGCCAACCTGGCTCGAGTATCCTTTGAAACTGACCAAATCTTTCTACTAACATCACTGATCCAGTATTTACAATTTTAATAGATGCTACAATCATAATAACTAATATTAATAATAAAAATAATCCTATAAATGGTCCAATATTCATTACAATTCCTCCTTAAATTTTAATATACTTTAAACTTTCGCTATTAATAGTTTATTTCCTTCGAGTCCAATAACTTGAACTGAGTCACCTTCCTTTAAAGGTTTCCCTACATTTTTTACTGTCCAATAAATCCCTTGGAACTTAACATTTCCTGTTACATCTATATCTTTCGTTATTTTAAATTCTTTTCCGATGTATTCTTGTTCCATAGTCAGTGTTTTCGTTACAGTTTTCTTTATAGTTTTCTTAACTATAGGATATCCAATAGCCATAAACGCTGCACTAATAGAAACAAAGATAATTGTTTGAGTAACTAGTGATGCACCAAGTACCATAGCGATTATTGCTGCAATTGCACCTATAGCAAACCATATAAACAAAAAACTACTTGTTGTAATGTCAATATATAGTGCCGCTAATGCCACCGCTATCCAAAATACCAATACCATCCAGTCCATATTATACCCCCCTTCAAATATTAACTAATATCATAAATCTTACTCTTTATAGTATTATAAGTTCCCACTATTATTATATATCTTTTTTCTGTTTTATAATACTATTTTGTTGTAATAATATTACACTGTGTTTTTTTTGGTTGTTAATTTATTATATAGTATATCTTATACTTAATAAAGGTTTGTTTAAGCTTATTATGCGTTATTCTATACAGCTTAAGGTCTTGTACAAGGTTTACCCCCTATTTACTCTAATTATTTGATTATTTCAAATTTTAAAAAAACTTATGAATACTTATATAATATTTAAAAATAAATATATTATCATATTAATCGTCCCCTACTAAAAAAACAAATATAATGATATAATTTTAGTCAATACTTGTTAAAAAAGTGAATTTTACATATACTATATCGAAAAACATAAAGAAAGGTCGTGAATTAGTTTGGAAACTTCTTTTATAAAGGTCTCTGCCGCTTGCCCAATTGTAAATGTGGCAGATATGGAATTCAACTTAATTAATATACAAAGCTGTATTCAGAAAGCTCTAGATGAAAAATCAAAATTCATAGTTTTCCCTGAGCTTTGCATAACAGCTTACACCTGTGCTGATTTATTTTTACAACAGGAGCTAATCGAAAAATCTGAAAAGGCAATTAACTCTCTATGTGAGTTTTCTAAAAACAAAGATATATTAATTGCTGTAGGCTCTCCATTACATTTTAATAATTGTTTATATAATTGTGCATATGTAATATTTAAAGGAAACGTTTTAGGCATTGTACCAAAAAGTTATATTCCAAATTATTCTGAGTTTTATGAGAAGAGATGGTTTACTGAAGGACTTGGCCTAATAAACAAAACTGTAAATCTTACTTTTGCAAAGAACATTCCTTTTGGAACAAATATATTATTCACCTGTAACAATATTAAATTTGGTTTTGAGGTTTGCGAGGACCTTTGGGTGACCATTCCTCCAAGTAGTTACCTAGCCCTTCAAGGTGCAAATATAATTGCTAATCTATCTGCATCTAATGAACTCGTAAGCAAAGCTGATTACAGAAAATCCTTAGTATCATCCCAGAGTGCACGGTGTATGTGTTCTTATTTATACGCATCCTCTGGTGTTTTTGAATCCTCCACAGATTTACTTTTTAGTGGCCATCTTCTAATTAGTGAAAATGGTTTACTTCTAAAAGAAAATAATAGGTTTCAAAGAGAAAATGAAATTATCACTTCCATTATTGATATAGATAAGTTAAATAGTGAAAGATTAAAAAATATAAGTTTTAGAAATAGCAGTTCTATTTGTCCTTTTGAAATTCACGAAATCGCTTTTGAATTTTCTAATTCGGATTATGGAATTTTTGATAGGAATATAGATAAGCATCCTTTTGTTCCTTCTAATCAATATCAGCGTGAAATACGTTGCAGTGAAATATTTAATATTCAATCATCTGCATTAGCTAAAAGATTTTCATATACTGGGCTTAATAAAGCTGTAGTTGGTATCTCTGGTGGGCTTGATTCAACTTTAGCCTTACTTGTTATAGTTAAAACCTTTGACCTTTTAAAACTGCCAAGAAAAAACATTGTAACAATAACTATGCCTGGTTTTGGAACAACAGACAGAACCTATATGAATGCGATAAACCTATGTAAAAATTTAGGTACAGAATTTAGAGAAATTAATATAGTAGATGCTTGTCTTCAACATTTTAAAGACATAAATCACCCAATAGAAAAACATGATGTAACTTATGAAAATGTTCAAGCAAGAGAACGAACACAAATCCTTATGGACCTTGCTAATAAAGAGGGCGGGCTACTAATCGGAACTGGGGATTTATCAGAGCTTGCTCTAGGTTGGTGCACATATAATGGAGATCATATGTCTATGTACTCTGTAAATTGCTCAATTCCTAAGACTTTGGTAAAGTATTTAGTTAAATATGTAGCGGATAAAGAATCCTCAGTGGAAGTGACCGATATACTTTTAGACATTCTTGATACGCCTATAAGTCCGGAACTTTTACCTAAAGATAAGAGTGGCGAAATTATTCAAAAAACTGAAGACATTGTCGGTCCATATGAACTACATGATTTTTTCCTTTACTATTTTATGAAACAAGGTACCCG
>JANZQE010000313.1:0-8962 GCA_038040705.1 Clostridium sp.
CAGAGTATACAGCCGGCACAGGTCTTACTTTATCAGGTACTGTGTTTAATGCAAATGTTGATGGAACGCAAACAGTTGCCGCTAGCACTTCAAGTACTACAGCTTTAAGAACTTATAAAGTTCAAGTTGATTCAGGTGACAATTTAGTTGTTAATGTTCCATGGGTAGATACAAATACTCAAACTGTAACAAGTGTTGATGAAATAGCATCGGGAACTTCAACTGGAACACCAATTATTGTTAATCCAACTACAGGGGCAGTTAAAGTTAAATCAATGGCTTATGATGGAGGCACTGATGTTGGTCACGTTCCTACTGGTGGTGGAGCGACTACATTCCTTAGAGGTGATGGTACTTGGGTTACTCCTACCAATACTCAAGGTGTAACAACTGTAACAGCTTCAACTGCAAATAATTTAAAAGGTATATCTGCGACTCCCACCTCTGGTGCGGTTGTAGTTGGACTGGATATAAATGGTAGAACAGCTACAACTAATGCGATTAGTACAGACACATTACTGGTTTATAATGCTTCTCAAAATAAGAAAATAACAGTTAGTAGTTTAGCAACTAGTTTACAGCGTGTGAACAGTTTTGCATCTACCATAACGGATACAGCTACTGTTACACATGGTTTAGGAACAGTTGATGTTATTGTTCAACTATATGATGTAACAACAGGTAATACTGTTTATGCTGATATAGACAGAACATCTACTAGTGCAATTACTGTAACTTTTGGATCAACTCCTACAAACTCAATTAGAGTTATGGTTATGAGAGTTTTCCAGACTATTTAATAGTAAATGATTTTTAACAAGCCCTCTTTAGTTAGGGGGCTTATAATTTAATAAAAAAATATATGAAGTTTTTAGCTGACATAGAAGTAGAGGAAGGTTTAAAAGATTCCAGTGGTGACTTAGGTTCCAATGGGCAAGTATTAAGTTCTACAGGATCAGGTACTAACTGGATAACTTCAAATCCTGGAGATATAACAGCTGTAGTTGCAGGAAACAAATTAACAGGTGGTGGTACTTCAGGTTCAGTAACTTTAGGATTAGCAAGTAACAATATATCTCAATGGACTAATAATAGTGGATATACAACTTTTGCAGAACCAGGTATATTTAGTGGGGGCGGTTCACCTACATTAGCTAGTGGTGTAACTGCTGCAGAAGTAAGAAGTCTTATTGGAGCTGGAACATCAAGTAGTGCAGGAGTAACATCAGTAGGAACAAGCGGTACTGTAAATGGAATAACATTAACTGGAGGAACAATAACCTCTACAGGAACTATTACTTTAGGTGGATCAGTTAGTATTAATAACGGAAACTGGTCAGGTACAGACTTATCTGTAGCAAATGGTGGTACTGGCGCAAGCACAGCCTCTGCCGCTAGAACTAACTTAGGAGTCGTTAATGATACTGGTACACCAGCAATATTAAGCAACGGCAGTACACCTTCATTAAACTCAGGAATTACAGCTGCTGAAGTGCGCTCGTTGATTGGCGCAGGTACATCGAGCAGTACAGGTACAGTAACAAGTATTGCAACAAGCACGGGTTTATCTGGAGGAACTATAACAACTAGTGGTACATTAACTAATACTGATAGAGGATCACAACAAAACATATTTAAAAATATTGCTGTATCAGGGCAATCAACGGTAATTGCTGATAGCAATAATGATACATTAACTTTAGTTGCAGCGGGAGGTATGACAATTACCACAAATGCTACAACAGATACTATAACATTTAATCCTAACGACGATAATAGTAACTTTTATCTTGATGGAATAAGTAAATCAGGTAATACACTTACATTTAGCGTATTAGGTACTACAAATCAAACATATACATTTGGAAGTAATGCTTTTAATAGCACCACAATAGCAACTAATAATAATCAGTTAACAAACGGAGCAGGATATACTACCAATACAGGAACCACAACAGCAAGTAATACACAAACATTTACCAATAAGTCAGGTAACATATCCCAATGGACTAATGACTCTGGCTATGTAACCTCTTCGGGTGGCTCAATGTCGTCTTGGATTTTAAAAGAAGGAAATGGCACTGAGACAAGTACAGTAACAAATGGTGAAACTGTAACTTTTGCGCAAGGAACAGGTATTCAAACAGAACTTACTTCTACATCAAGCGGGGGCACATTAACTATTACTAATACTTCTCCAAACATTGTACAAACAACTATAACAGGTAACGCTGGTTCTGCTACTGTATTGCAAACAGCAAGAACAATAGCTGGTGTAAGTTTTAATGGATCAGCAAATATCTCTTTAAATAATAACGCTATAACTAACGGAGCAGGGTATATAACCTCGTCGTCATTACAAGGTGTACCGGCTATTTTATCAAATGGTTCTACACCATCTTTAAATACAGGTATTAGTGCTGCTGAAGTAAGATCTTTAAGTGGAGCAGGTACAAGCTCTAGCACAGGTACAGTTACTTCAGTAGGAACTACAGGTACAGTTAGCGGATTAACATTAACTGGTACAGTTACTACTTCAGGAAATCTTACTTTAGGAGGAACTCTTTCTTTAACAAGTGCAAATGTTACAGGTGGGTTAGGATTTACTCCTTATAATGCAACTAATCCTGCAGGTTATACCACAAACACAGGTACAACAACCGCTTCTAATACACAGACGTTTACAAATAAATCTGGTAATATTAGTCAGTGGACAAATAATAGTGGATACATTACTTCATCTTCATTACCTACAGTTAATAACTCAACCATAACATTCACTGCGGGTACGGGTTTAACAGGGGGTGGAACAATAACACTAAATCAATCAAGTAATGAAACTGTTACTTTTAACAATAGCATAACTAATAACAATCAACTTACAAATTGTGCGGGTTATACAACCAACACTGGGACTGTAACAGGAATAACGGCCGATACATCTACCAACAAAAAAGGAATAAGTGTATCTACTTTAGGTGGTGCCTATTTTATAGGCCTCAATATTGATGGGTTAACCGGTATAAATCCCGCTACTCCAAGTAATGGGGATTTTATACCTATATATGATGCTTCAGGAAGTGCAAACAGAAAAGTATCAGTAGCTAATCTTATAGCAGCAGCACCCCAAGGTACAGTTACAAGTGTAACAGCAGGAACAGGTATGACTCAATCGGGTACATCTGCTATAAATCCAACATTAAATGTTATTGGAGGAAATGGAATAATAAGTAATTCAAATAATATTGCTTTAACCACTCTATCAGGTGCTTGGAATGCAGGTTCATATACTATAACTGCTTCAAACTTTATATTATCTTCTGATAAAAGATTAAAAGAAAATATAAAAGACTTAGAAGTAAAAAATATTGATACCAATTGGAAATCATTTAATGTAAAAAATTCGGATGAAGATTACAGAGTTGGTGTTATAGCGCAAGAGTTAGAAGTTAAACACCCTGAATTTGTAGCGACAGACAAAGAAGGGTTTAAATCAGTTAAGTATATTGATCTATTAATATCTAAGATAGCAGAGCTGGAAGATAGAATTAAACAATTAGAAAAATAATGGCTGTTCCAGATACAACTACTTTTGAGTTACAAGATGTAGTTACCGAAATAAATCCTACTACCGATGATTTGGTAGATTGTTTTGCTGACGCTGTAAGTGCTGATTTTGATAGCAACTACGGTCCCGGCGACGAAAGTAATTTACTTCAGTTTAGAAACTACGGGGCAGGAAGCTCCCTGACTTCTTACTCAAGTTCAGGATTAGCTAGTTCTGCTAAAGCCTGTGGTCAACCTACTAGCAATACCTATTATCACAACGGCAGTGGCACATTCCCGGCTGTACTGGATGTATGTTATACCGATAGCGCAGGAACAACAGCCTTAGGTTCTGGATGGTACAAAATGGCAAACGCCAGCGCTGGTGGAGCAAAGTATTTTACAAATAGCTCTGGGCGGGTTGGTCAAATTATTGCTTGTTAAATAAATAAATACGTAGCTTTTTTAAATTACGTGTGATTATATAATAAAATCTAATTAAATGAATCAAATAGTAAAAGAATTTAGCTTCGGTGACGAAGGTAAAGATAAAGTATTTAAAGGTATTGAAAAATTAACTAAAGCTGTAGCGTCTACATTAGGAGCTGGTGGTGATTGCGTTATTTTTGAAGATGCTCAAGGAATACCAGTTATAACAAAAGATGGTGTGACTGTTGCGGAATTGTCGGTGCTATTAGATCCTGTAGAAAACATGGGTGCCTCGCTAGTTAAGCAAGCAGCAAGAAGAACGGTTGAAGAAGCTGGCGACGGAACTACAACGGCTACAGTATTAGCTCACGCGATATTAAATGAATTTAACAATTCTGATTTAAAGTTTAATAACAGAGAAATTAGGAATGCTATTAAGTCAGTAACAGATCAAACTTTAATTATTTTAGATAAGTGCAGTAAACCGGTTGTAGAAAAAATGATTGATGAAGTTGCTACTATATCTACAAATAGCGATCCTATATTAGGTAAGTTAATTGGTGATGCTTATAGAGCTGTAGATTTAACTGGTGTTGTTATGATGGAAACATCACAAGACGGCGAAACAAGTATTGAAGTGGTTGAAGGAGTACAATACGAAAAAGGTTTTACAAACAATCATTTTGTAACAAATGCAGCGGCTAATACCGCAGAGTTAATTAATCCTAAAATATTACTTGTAGATTCAGCAGTTGATAGTATCAGACAGATACAAACAATACTGGAACATGTAATAAAAAATAACATACCATTACTTATTGTAGGGGATGTAGACCCTAAAGTTGCATCAGCATTAGCAATGAATAAAAATAAAGGTTCTATAAAAGTAAATATAGTTCCAGCTCCCACACATGGAGTAAATAGAAAAGAAATATTTGATGACTTAGCTTTATTAACAGGAGCTACAGTTATAAGTGAAAATCTAGGCGATGATTTAGATCTAATTGATCTTTCTTGCTTAGGATCTTGTATAAAAGCTATATCAACGTTTAGAGATACAGTTTTCCAAATAGATGATAATCAGTCTGAAGAAATTCAAGCTATCATAAAAAATATAAAAGAACAGTTGCTTACTGAATCAAACAGTGGTAAAGTAATTAAGCTGGAAAAAAGACTAGCTATGTTAGCAGCTAAATTAGCTGTTGTAAAGGTTGGTGGTAATTCTGATGTAGAGCTTAACGAGAAGAAAGATAGAGTTGAAGATGCAATATGTGCAACTAAGGCCGCTATTAAAGAAGGCGTTGTAGCAGGAGGGGGAGTCGCTTTAATTTATGCTGCTAAAAAGATTAAACCTAAGAATGATGCGGAGTCATTAGTTTTAGAAGCATTGTTATATCCTTGTAAAACAATCCTAGCTAACGCAGGACTCGAATATAAGAACATCGACAAAAAAGACTCTGGCATAGATGTTAAAAGCGGTAAAATAGTTAATATGTTTAAGGCAGGAATTATAGATCCTGTATTGGTTACAAAATCAGCTTTAAAGAATGCTGCATCAGTTGCTTCGACAATAATGTCAACTAACTGTGTTATGTCTAACGTAAGAGGATAATATGAAAGCAATAGGTAGAAACATAATAATAAAGAAATTAAAAGAAGGTATCACTGAAACAAAAGGCGGTTTACTTCTTTCAGAAAATCATAGAGAAGATATAAGATATGTAGAGGCTACGGTTGTGTCTACAGGATCTGAATGTGATGGAATGAATAAAGACGATGTAATCTATTACGATAGACACGCAGGTCACAAAATAGAAATAGATAGAGAAACGTATCACGTCATTAAAGCGCAAGATGTTGTTTTTGTTTTATGAGAGAGTTAACAGGACAAGATTTAAGAGAGATTGGATTGTTAAAGCATTATAGAATCATAAGACGATGGGTTGCTAAGAAGACTAACTTAAACCATGCTGACATAGAATTATTAATTTACTTCGATTGTCTAGGAGAGTTTAGGAAGCGCGATTTTGAAGATGGTACGTTAATATACTCTTGGGATAATAGGAGATGGAATAGGCTGCTTAAAGACGGCTGGATTGTAAAGTACAGAGGTTTTACCGGCAGTAGATCTGATAAGAGTTATAGTTTGTATAAAATTAGTTTACAAATGAAAAATATAATCCAACAGATGTACAGAATAATGTTGGGTAAAGAAGATATACCTACGTCAAAAAGACGTAACCCTGCAATGAAAAGAATATCATATAGTGATAAAACTTTAGCTGCAGCAATAGGTAAAGTTAATAGTGATAAAACAAGATAATTATGGCAGGAATAGCAGCAGCGTCAGGGAGTGGTCCTTTTGGTAACGCAATGAGAGGAATAGGTCAAGCGGCACAAGCGGCACAAGCGGCAAAAGCGCAAATGCAAGAAGGAGCTTCAGGAGGTGGAGATTTAGAAGGTAGAGTAGCTCAACTAGAGTCTGTACAAGCAGGTGGTGCCGGAGGCGGCGAAGTTGCTGGAGCAGGTGGCTTTAGCCAAGGAGCTATAGATCAATCTGCAAGGCAGAACCCGATGAGTAGAATGAAAGAAATGATGGGCGGCATGTTTGGGGGGAATTCGAGATTTAACCCTTTTGGATAAATTATTAAAATAAAAAAGATATGGATTACACAAAAAAAATTATACCTAACGCTACAGGTAAGTCAAAAGGACAAATAGGAGAAAGCGCTTTATGGGACGGACCTTTAAGTCAACAGGGAAGACCTCACGGAAAAGGATCTTCGTCTGGAATAAACGGTATGCAGGTATTAAAGTACCCAACACCTTATGAGTCTAAGCCTATTACACAATGTGCTAAGACCCGTTATTAATGGAGCTTACTAATAACTTTAATAAATCAGAGTTTGAATGCCATTGTGGTTGCAAAATGCCTAAAGAAGTGTTTTACGAAATACAGAAACTAGCTTGTCAACTACAATACATTCGTGATTTTATAAGGTTACCAATGAAAGTTACCAGTGGATACCGCTGTAAAAGTCACAATAAAAAAGTTGGTGGGGTTTCAAACAGCCAACATATATTAGGCAAAGCATCAGATATACAAGTTAATGATTCTAGTCCGGAAGCTATATACCAAGTTATAGATACGCTTGCTGAATACGGACACGTACTACAAGGAGGACTGGGATTATATAACACATTCACTCATTACGATATTCGTAAGACAAGAGCACGATGGGATAAAACAAAAGAATAATTATGGCAGTTCCAAAAAAACCTGTAAAGAAAAAACCTAGCCCTAAAAAGAAAGCTAGAGTTGCCAAACGTGCAGAAAAAAAAGAAACTAGGGTTGCTAAAAGAAAAGTAAAAAAAGCAACCAGAGCAGAAAAAAACGCACCTACACGTAAAAAATCCGCAGGTAATTATGCTGCTGTAAAAAAAGGCGGGGGCGCTGGTAAAAAAGCTGGAGGTGGAATGACGGCTAAAGGTGTTGCAACATATCGTAAAAATAATCCAGGTAGTAAATTAAAAACAGCGGTTACTAAACCACCGTCGCAACTAAAACCGGGCAGTAAGCCAGCTAAAAGACGTAAAGCGTTTTGTGCTAGATCTAAAAGTTGGAAATCAGAAAGAGGTTTAGCTGCGCGAAGAAAATGGAACTGTTAATATGAAAAACAAAAAAAATTGCGGTTGTCTTAGTAAATACATGAAGCCGTCTATACAAGGAACTAAAGGTTCAAAAGGAAGAGGGGGCTGGGATGCAAAGCCTGTCTTTAGAATAACTAATCCAGGCAGAAGATGAAAAAAAAGAAAACCAACAAAGACGCTTGTTATCACAAAATAAAAGGAACTTACAAAGTGTTTCCATCTGCTTACGCTAGTGGAGCTATCGCTAAATGTAGAAAAAATAAAAAATAGATGTATAAATCGCCATTAAGTAAAATTAATAAAACTGAGAAAGGAGCATCACTTAGACGATGGTTTAAAGAAGATTGGCGAACGCCTAGCGGCGACAAAGATTATAGTGGCGGAGAAAACCTATTTAGACCTACAAAAAAAGTAAGTAAAAAAACAGCTACAACATACGGTGAATTAACAAAAAGTGAACTTAGAGCCGCTCAAAAAGAAAAAAATTCTAAAGGAAGAGTTAGTAGGTTTAAAAAGAAAAAAAAGAAAAAGTAATATCATTAACATAAACACAAACAAAACCATGGGAACAAAAAGTTCAGACACTGCTTATGACATTAAGCAAGCATCAAATCAAAATTTAACAGCTAAGGCTAGAAAAAATTACTCTGAAAATGCGGAGCATAACATGAAAAAAGGTGCACACCCAATTCATAAACACATGAGCTCATAATTATGGCGGATATTAGAGCAATGCCAGGAAGTGGGGGGAAAGTAGTCCCTCAAAGTGGAGCTAAAAGAGGAAAAACTAAAGTTAAAAAAACTGTAGTGTCAAAAACAACAAATAAAACAGCTGTTGCTAAAAAGAAAGCTGTTACTAAAAAGACAAATGTTGCTAAAAAGCGAACCGTTACTAAAAGAAAGGATTATTCTAAAGCTTTATTGAAAGACAACCCAGTGGTAGATGCGTCTAAAAGAATATCTAAATTAGCAAAGAACGAAGGAACTAGTAAGGCAAAGCCTAAAGCTACTATAAAGTCAATCCGAAAAGACACTAGAGGTAAAAAAAGAGACGCTAGACGAGCTACTAGAGATGATAACAAAGCTCGCCGTAGAGGTTTGCGCGATAAAAACAGAAATGAAAAAGATCCTACTAAAAGAATGGATAATAAAGTTAAGGCGCAAAAAGACAACGAACAAGCAAGAAAAGATATGCGTGCACAAAAGAAAAGTATACGCAAAAAAGCTAAGGGATAAAAATAACAGAATAGGACTGTATAAACCTAAATAAACAAAAACAAAAACAAAAACAAAAACAAAAAAAATGGCAAAATTTATTAAATTTAAAGTAGCTAAC
>JANZQE010000314.1:0-3876 GCA_038040705.1 Clostridium sp.
TTAGCATCTCTCGTTCTAACGTATTTAATTCCATATAATCCCCTCTCGCTAAAATATTAATGAGCATGATTCCGTTTATTCTTTTAACCAAACTCCGCAAAAAGCTTGATTACTATATATATGATTTAAGGCTAGTATTTATTCCTATCAAAAGAATTAATTACCACATTTGTTATTATATCATAAATATACCATTTTATTTGTTGTATTGTGGTGCGATTAATAATAAACGTTCTACAATATTCAACATATAGGGGGTTGAAATTTATTAACTTTCTAATTTTTGTTGACAAGTGTTATTTAAAGATGTACTATGATAACAATATCAATGAGCAGAAAGAGTAAATAATGGAATTTAGTTTAAGCGAATCTAGGGTGGTGAAAGCTAGGTACTGTAGCCGTTATTGAATGGTTCTGTGAGATGTGGTGCGAAGTAGTAGTAGCATTAACCGGAGGGTCTACCGTTATATGGACAGGGTATCGAGAAATCTGTACCTGATAAAGATAGTTATTTAGGTGGTGCAACGAAATTTTACATTTCGTCCTTTAATGGGATGGGGTGTTTTTGTTTTTTTGTAGCACAATAGCTAATATGGGTGGCACCGCGGTCACTTCGTCCCATTAGTGGGATGAGGTGTTTTTTGTGTTGAAAAAAATAAAGAGGAGGTAATTATAGTGGTCAATTTAACTGAAAGTGAATTTAATAGTAAAAAAAAATTAAATGCAATATTCCCAATATTCATTAAAATTAATGGTGATGAACTAACACCTGTAAATGTTTTTTATAAATTGTGTGGGAAATATAAATTCTTACTAGAAAGTGCCTCAAATGCCAGCGATGGAGGAAGGTACTCTTTTATGGGGAGTAAACCGTATATGAGGATCAGTAGTCGAGGGGAAAATATAACTATCATAGAAGGTGAAAAAACAAAGAAAGTAAAAGGTAAGATATTGGATTATGCGAAGGAACATTTACTTAAATCTTATAAAAGATTAGATTTAGAGCTACCTTTTATCGGAGGGGCAATAGGCTATATCGGTTATGACGTAATTAGACAATACGAGAAATTGCCTGATAGTAACCCGGATGAACTTAATTTACCGGAGGCCTCTTTGCTTTTCTATAGTGACTTCATATGCTTTGATCATTTAAAAAACACCGTACTGTTAATTCACAATGTGTTCCCGACAGAGGACGTTGATTATAATACTGTTTTAGTTAAACTAAATGAATTGAAAACATTGATAAATGAAGAGCGCCCTAGTCATAAATTAACTAAAGTTCCACAAAACAAACAGATTATTTCTAATTTTGAAGAAGATAGTTTTTCTAGCATTGTTAATAAGGCAAAGCAGTATATAACCTCCGGAGATGTTTTTCAAGTGGTGTTATCTCAAAGGCTCAAAATTAAAAATAACATAGACTCATTTGAAGTATACAGGGATCTTAGGCGCAGCAATCCATCACCCTATATGTTTTATATAGATTTTGAAGAATATAAGGTTGCTGGCGCTTCCCCTGAAAGCTTAGTTAAAGTAAAAAAAGACAAGGTTATAACAAATCCTATTGCGGGTACAAGGCCAAGAGGAAAAAATTCAAAAGAAGACCAGAAGCTTGCGGAGGAATTGTTAAAGGATGAGAAAGAAAGAGCGGAACATTTAATGTTAGTAGATTTAGGTAGAAATGATATAGGTAGAATCAGTGAATTCGGATCTGTAAAGCTAGATAAGTTTATGGAGGTGGAAATGTTTTCCCATGTAATGCACATATGCTCAAAGGTGTCGGGAACTTTAAGGAGTGGATTAAACTGCTTTAGTGCACTTTCGTCTTGCATGCCAGTAGGTACAGTTTCCGGGGCGCCAAAGATAAGGGCTATGGAGATTATTGATGAACTTGAGAATGTGCGCCGTGGTATATATTCAGGAGCTATTGGTTATTTTTCTCATGATGGTGATATGGATACTTGCATTGCTATAAGAACCATAGTGTTCAAAGATGATTTTGCCTATGTTCAAGCTGGAGCAGGAATAGTTTATGATTCGGTACCTGAGTGTGAATACGCTGAAACACTAAATAAAACTATGGCTCTAACGGAGGTATTGTAATGATTTTAATAATTGATAATTACGATTCCTTTACCTATAACCTATACCAATATGTTGGAGAAGTATATAAGGATGTAAAAGTATTAAGAAATGATGAGTTTACAATAGATAGTTTAAAAAAGCTACAACTACAAGGCATTATTATTTCCCCTGGACCAGGAAGACCAGAAAATGCAGGGCTCTGTATTGAAGTCATAAAAGCTTTTGAAGGTGTAATACCGATTATGGGGGTATGTTTAGGACATCAAGCTATAGGGCATGCCTATGGCGGAAAAGTTATAAGTGCACCGGAAATAAAGCATGGGAAAGTATCTATTATTAAACATAATGGAAAAGACTTATTTAAAGATTTGAATGACAATTTGAAAGTGATGAGATATCACTCATTAATTGTTGAAAGAGATACGCTTCCAGAAATATTAAAGATAACTGCAGAAACGCAGGGTGGTTTAATAATGGGACTTGCGCATAAAGAATTCCAAGTATATGGACTTCAATTTCATCCGGAATCGATATTTACGGAAGAAGGAAAAATGATAATTAAAAACTTTGTGGAGGTGATTTGTAATGTTAAAAATGGTGATTAGTAAAATAATAGCTAAGGATAACCTAACAGAAGAAGAAGCTTATATTTTTATGAATGGGATAATGAAAGGTGAGGCTACGCACGCTCAAATAGGGGGTTTTCTTGTTGGTTTAAGGATGAAGGGGGAAACAATAGAGGAGATAACAGGTTGTGCAAGGGCAATGAGAGATAATGCAAAGCGTTTAACTTTAAAAAGTGAGTACGCTATTGATACCTGTGGAACTGGTGGAGACGGTGGTAAGACCTTTAATATATCCAGTGCCTGCGCAATAATAGCAGCAGCTGGGGGAGTTAAAGTGGCCAAACATGGAAATAGGGCGGTCTCTAGCCAAAGTGGAAGCGCTGATGTGCTAACTGAACTTGGAATTAATATAAATGTAGAGCCTAGCGCTGCAGTAAAATTAATCGACGAAAAAGGGATGGCTTTCCTATTTGCTCAAAGTTATCATTTGGCTATGAAAAATGCTGCAGTGGCAAGAAGGGAAATAGGAACTAGAACTATTTTTAATATTTTAGGACCACTAACAAATCCAGCTTTTGTACGTGGTCAAATCCTAGGGGTTTTTAGTAAAAAGCTAACTAACCCTGTGGCAAAAGTTTTAGAAAAACTTGGAGTGGAAAGGGCACTTGTAGTACATGGAGTAGATGGACTAGATGAAATAACTACTACAGGATTAACCTTTGTCAGTGAATTAAAGGATGGTATTGTATCGAATTATAATATATATCCAGAAGAATTTGGTATTAAAAGAGCAACTGCCATGGAGATACTTGGTGGAAATATAAAAGATAATGCAAATATAATAATAAGTATCTTAAACGGCGAAAAAGGTCCTAAAAGAGACATTGTTGTAATAAACGCAGCGGCAGCATTATATGTAGGGAAAAAATGTGATAGTTTAAAAGAAGGAGTTACATTAGCTAAGGAGTTACTTGACACAGGCAGGGCCTATCGAAAACTGCAGGAGCTAAGATTATCATGAATATATTAGATGAAATAGTTCGAGATAAAATCATTCAGATTGAAAGAGAAAAAATTGAAAGACCTGTGCATAGTCTAATGAATATAGAATCTAGGGAAATAAGAAATTTTGAATCAGCGCTTAAGACAAATGGATTATCTATTATAGCTGAAGTAAAAAAGGCATCCCCTTCAAAGGGAATTATTGATAAGAATTTTGACC
>JANZQE010000315.1:0-9048 GCA_038040705.1 Clostridium sp.
ACTATATCGTTATTTGATAAGTTCAATTTGTAGAACCCGGCTTCAATTTTAGATAAATCTACAATGTTATTAATAAGTTTAGAAAGTCTATATGAATTTTGTTTAATTGAATGTATATATTTTACAATTGAATTCTTTTTATCGTCAAGTGAACCATTTTTGCAATACATATCAAATAACTGAGCTGTTGCAAATATGACATTCAGTGGTGTTTTAAGTTCATGAGATATATTAACAAGAAACTCTCCTTGTAATTTCAATGCCTTTTCCATAATTATATTAGATTTTATTTCAGCGGTAACATCTATTAATATGATTAATATTTCTTGAATTTCTCCATTAACTTCAAACATGGGTTCAAAAATAACATTCCAATATGTCTGATTTCCATTTAATAAAATTTCCATTTTATTTAAATACTTTGTTTCCTTCTCTCTTATAACTTCATTAATATATAGGTAACATTTACTTGTTTCTAATTGTTCATATATTTTAAATAAATCTTCAAGCTTATTTTGTGTTAACTTACTGACTGATAAGATATCGGGATTTAGAAACTTAATGATACTAAATGCCTTTTTATTAATATCAACAACCTTTAAATCTGGGCATGATATTCTAACAACAGGCAAATCAAAAGTATCTATAATCTTGTTTAAGAATTTATATTGATTTCTTATAGTTTGTTCACGTTTAAAATAATCCGTCATGTTTTGAGTGCAAAGCACACCGATAGTAAATTTTCCTTCACTATCATAAATAGGGGTTCCACTAACATCTATTTGTAATGTTTTATGTGGAAATCTTACTTCCATTCTCATGTTTTTAAATTTTTCACCTCTCATAACTCTAGAAATAGGAGTGTTTTCCAGAGCTATCTCATCACCATTAATATCATAAAGCCTAGCCTCATTATAATTATCACTTGTCTTATCTATATATACATAATATCTTTCACTTGTTTGAGCTGAATATTCGTAATATGGGAAAAACATTTTCCTCTCTGATTTGTTAAATGATATATATTTGCCATTATTATCGAAAATAGAAATGCCATCAGATATATTTTCAATGATAGCCTCTAATTGATTTTTCTGCTCTTCAATTTTTCTGGACTTTTCAATTGTGTCGGTAATATCGTGAAAGCACGATATTACCATAGTTATATCTCCAAGCGTATTATAAATCGGAATTGAGCTTATCTCCAAAAAATACTCTTTAGTAGGATGTTTTATATGTGCTTTTAAATTTCTAACTTCCTCGCCTCTTAATGCCCTAAATCCAGGAAGGTTTTCAAAAGGTATCTCATTGCCTTTCATATCGAATAATTTAGATGATTTAAAACTATCACCTAAAAAAGTTACATTGTCAGATTGACAAACTAACCTCTTTGCTTCTGAGTTTGCCATAATAAATTTACCCGTATTATCAGCAAGAACCACTCCCTCAGATAAATTTTCAATTATGCACATAAGTTGTGTGTTTTTTTGTTCCAATTGTTCTTTTTGCTTTTCAATTATCTCGTTTTTTCGAAGTAAACTATGATTTTTAGGAACACTTTCAGTAACCTCACAAGCAGTTTCAAATATGTATTCAATCTTTCCATTTTGAAGTATAGCTGTTTGGGTAAAGGTCCAATAAGTTATGGCTCCTTTAAAACTAATATTTTTTATATAACTGTTCTTTTTCGTTTCAAGAATTGAGTCCCAAATAGCTTCGGTCTCGCTACCGTAAAATCCCTCTACAATTTCACTAACAGGTAGACCTATAATATTTCCCTCACTATTAAGAGGAGAGTCTAGTAAATTAAGATACTTTTCATTGGATTTGAGCAATATTAAATCAGGAACACTGTAAACAGCGTATCCCATTGTGTTATCTATAAATAACTGTTCCATAAAGATGAACTTGTCATCAAGTCTAGAATTTGGTTTTTCAACAAAAGTATACGCTTGTTCATTTGCAAAGGTGTCATTTAAAAGTGATATAGTCACTTCACGAGAGTTAAGCGACTTTGTAAATATATATACCGAATGATTATCGTTAATGCTATTAGAAAGTTTTTGTAAATTGATTTTTAGTAGGGCTTCTATTTCTATAAGTGATTTGCCTAGCAGTTCATCTATTGTAAAACCTGTAAAATCCGTGAATTCTTTATTTACATCAATTATAATGTCATCGCACGTATAAAAACATGGTTCTATTATTTGGCTGCCCAAAGTATTTTTCAATATATTACCCCCATTTTTTAACACATAACTGTATAGATTTCATTTTTATTGAATAAACATACCATTAATAGTGTGTATATTATTATATATTACCATATTCTTCAGTATAATTACATATTTTATATCATATTTTGAATTTAGGGGTTTACTTGACAATAAATGCTCTGTAAATTAGAATAAGTATAGTATTATATAAGTCACGAAGGCTTATGTTTATTTAAATTTTAGTTTACTTAAAACAAACAACCACGAAGGTTGATGACATTGTTTATGCAATGTCCTAACTTTGGTGGTTTTTTATGTTGTAATAACAGTTGTACTTAATCATGCTAGGAGGGTATAATCATGCACATGGCAGATGCTTTAATTTCACCCATTGTAGGTGGGGCAATGTGGACTACTACAGTAGCAGTTGCGGCTTATTCAATCAGAAAAGTTGAAAATGACATGGATGAGAAGAAAATTCCTTTAATGGGAGTTATGGGCGCATTTGTTTTTGCAGCGCAAATGATTAATTTTTCTATTCCTGGAACAGGATCTAGCGGGCATTTAGGCGGAGGCTTACTTCTTGCGATAATCCTTGGGCCATGCGCTGGTTTTCTTACTATGGCATCCATTCTTACTATACAAGCATTATTTTTTGCAGATGGTGGACTTTTGGCGCTTGGATGTAATATCTTTAATATGGGATTTTATACTTGTTTTATAGCTTATCCATTTATTTATAAAAACATAATGAGAAAAGGCTATTCTAAGAAACGAATATTTATTGGAGCAATGATAGCATCTATAATAGGACTACAACTTGGTGCATTTAGTGTTGTAATGGAAACCGTATTATCAGGTAAAGCAGAATTACCATTTAGATCCTTTGTGCTCTTAATGCAGCCTATACATTTTGCGATTGGTGCTGTTGAGGGTCTTGTGATAACTGCTGTCGTAAGCTTTGTTTTTAAGGCACGTCCTGAAATTATAGAAAATGCTACAAGTGGAAGACCAATAGGAAATATACAAATAAGAAAAGTAATTGTAAGTTTAATAGTTATGGCAACACTTGTAGGTGGCGTTCTATCATGGTTTGCCTCAGCTAATCCTGATGGTCTTGAGTGGTCTATGTTTAAAACTTCAGGGCAAGAAAAACTTGTGGCAAGTGATAGTGTTCATAAAACCCTTGGTGAAATTCAAGATAAAACAGCATTTCTTCCAGGGTATGACTTTAAATCCGCAGAAACTGGAAGCACTGAAAGTAATGGAGTGAAAGCGGAATCTTGGCCATCTGTAAATGCAGGAACTACTACGGCTGGTGTTGTTGGTGGAGGGCTAACGCTGATATTTGTGTCTATAATAGGATTTGTTCTAAGCATAATAAAGAAAAAGAATACTTAAGATTGGATTTGATGAGATTATGGCTAATATGGGAAAAGTATTATATAATATAAGACTTCTGGATGAGCTTGGTGAGAAAAAAACAATTATTCATAAGGTACATCCACTTGCAAAATTAGTTACAACTATTGTATTTTTAATAATAGTTGTTTCTTATAAAAAATATGAAATAAGTGGACTAACTCCGCTTGTTCTATTTCCTATGGTGTTAATTACCCTTAGCGATATTCCAGTTAGACCTATTATTAATAGAACATTAATAGTATTGCCATTTGTTATAGGAATTGCCATTTTCAATCCAATACTTGATCATACGCCTATGCTTTACATAGGGAGTATATCTATTTCTGGGGGATGGATTTCATTCATTTCAATTATGTTTAAATGTGTATTAACAGTATCGGCTACGCTTGTACTTATAGCAACAACAGGGATGAATAAAATTGCTATGGCACTTAGAATTCTAAAAGTACCCAAATTATTTGTAATGCAACTTCTTCTCACGTATCGTTATATTTCTGTGTTAATTGAAGAAGTTATGACAACCACAACAGCTTATAGTTTGCGTTCTCCTTTCCAAAAGGGAATAAGATTTAAAGATTGGGGTCCACTTACAGGACAGCTTTTAATTAGAACTATAGATAGAGCCCATCGTATATATGTATCAATGTGTTGTAGAGGGTTTCAAGGTGAATATAACACTGATAACAATCTTAAAATATGTCTTAACGATTTTATGTATACTGTATTATGGGTGTTATTTTTTGTTATCGTTCGATATATTAATATACCAAAGCTAATAGGAGTAATTATGACAGGAGTGATTAAATGAGTCATCATGTAATTGAAATAAAAGATTTGCAATATGTTTATCCAGATGGTAATAAAGCTATAAATGAGATTTCTTTCAAATTACGGCATGGAGAATCAGTAGGAATAGTTGGAGCAAATGGTGCAGGTAAATCAACACTTTTGATGCTTATTCTTGGAATTATATTTCCCGTTAATGGTAATATAAGCATCGGAACTATTCCAGTAACTAAGAAAACACTACCTCACATAAGAGAAAAAGTAGGTATGGTATTTCAAGACCCTGATGATCAATTATTCATGAATACAGTATATGATGATGTGGCGTTTGGTCCTCGTAATTATAAAATAGATGAGGAAGAAGTCTCAAAAAGGGTACTAAAAGCCCTTGAAACTGTAGGGATATTACATTTGAAAGATCGTGCACCATATAAACTCTCTGGTGGGGAAAAACGTTCGGCTTCAATAGCAGCTATACTTTCCATGCATCCTGAGATACTAATTATGGACGAGCCGACAACAGCTCTGGATCCTAAATCCAGACGTTGTCTTATAAATCTTCTAAAAAGCTTTGACCATACTAAAATTATTGCATCGCATGATTTGGATATGGTATATGAATTATGTGAAAGAACTATCATATTAAAAGATGGCATGATAATAGCAGATGGGTTAACCTCAGAATTAATGATTAACGAAGAATTGTTGGAAAAATGTAGTCTTGAAATTCCGTTAAGTATACAAAACTGTCCAAGATGTGGGTCTGAAAAGTCGTATCGTTAGCATTATCTTTTATAGTTCAAAATTACATTTTATATTAAGTACAATTTCTTCAATTATATCTTTAATTTGTAGATTTCGTGTCCCAGGTATATAAATGCCATGTTTTTGTAGTGGAAGTATATATTTAGTACAATCCATATTAAATATGGAACTTGAAATACTGGCGGTAATTTCACCGTTTATGCCGCCACTACATATTATCCCAATTGGTCCGATTATACTTTCAATTTTATTTGTTCTGCAAAACGAGCAAATTTCTTTTTCTCCACTTATACCAACATTCGCACCAGCCCTTAACATATTCGAAGTAGCAATTGTGTTTGTACCAAGTGCAATAATATAAACGTCAAGGTCAACTTCTTTACGTATTTTTTTTATAATTGATTGGCCAAGACCTGCACCTTGTGCATCTATTACAGCTATTTTCATGGTAACACCTCTCATTTACGAATAAACATCTGATAATTCTACTTGTATATTTTCATTTATATCTCTCATATTGTTATTAAATAATATATTTTGCTGTATCACTTCTATGGCAGGAAGAACAACAATAAACTTACTTCCATTCCCAGATTCGCTTTCAACAGATATGCTACCCCCATGTAATTCTACAATGGATTTTACCAGACTCAACCCAATGCCCGTACCCTCTGCATTTCTTGATAGGGATTTATCTACCTGCTTAAATCTATCAAATATCATGTCCAAATACTTTTCTTTGATGCCAATACCATTATCTTTTACGGATATTTCTACAAATTCATTTTTATCCCTAACCTCAACAAATATTTCATCACCTTTATTAGAAAATTTTATAGCATTTGATATAAGATTCAATAAAATTCTCTCTATCTTTTCTGGATCACAAGCCATAATTTTCTCTTCCATATTCGTATCAAAAATAATATTTAACCCTTTAATTTCAGTAAAGTGTGTCACAGACATAATTATTTCTTCTACGACCTCCACTATGTTATTATTTGATAAATGAATTTCAAAAAAACCTTCTTCAATTTTTGATGAATCTACTATATTATTAATAAGTTTAGATAATCTATAAGAATTTAGTTTTATCGAATCAATGTATTTAATAAATGAATCTTTCTTTTTCTCTATTGAACCATTCTTACAATACATATCTAATAATTGAGCCGTTGAAAAAATAACATTTAATGGTGTTTTTAGTTCATGAGATATGTTAACAAGTAACTCTCCCTGTGATTTCAACGTTTTTTCCATGATTATATTAGATTTTATTTCAGGAGTAACATCTATTATTAACACAAGTATTTCTTTTATTTCTCCATTTTGTTCAAAAACAGGTTCAAAAATAAAATTGGAGTATATTGCATTCCCATTAACCATGTTAACTTTATTAGTAATATACTTTATTTTTTTCTCTTTAATTACTTCATTTATTTTCTCGGAATATTCGCTTTCAATAAAATGAGTAAATATATCTTCGGGTTTTTTTCCTTTTATTTGTGTGGTTGTTTCCACATTTGGCTTAAATAGTTTTACCATGTTAATTGCCTTTTGATTTATTTCCAAAATTTTTAAATCTGGGCAGGATAATCTTATTACAGGCAATTCAATATTATCAATAAGTCTATCTAAAAAAATATTTGCATTTTTTAAAACATTCTCCTGCTTAAAATAGACTGTCATATCTCTACTGCACAATACCCCGAATGAAAAATTTCCTTCATTATCATATATGGGTGTTCCACTAACATCTATTTGCAATACATCATTGGTTAACTTTACTATTGTTCTCATATCCTTAAATTTTTCACCTTTTATAACTCTAAGCACTGCAACATCTTCTGCACTGGATTTCTCCCCGCAAAGTTCATATTGTAAGTATCCAATATCTGAATTGCTTATATTTTTACAAGATGGCATGAAGATATCTCTTGCTGATTTGTTAAGTAGAGTATGATTGCCTCTTTTGTCAACAATAGAAATACCATCTGATATATTTTCTATAATAGCCTCTAATTTTTTATTTTGTTCTTCAAGTTTTTTTTCCATTCTTTTTCTTTCTGTAATGTCTCTACTAATCCCCGCTATATGTGTTAAATCTCCGTTTTCATCATATGTTGGAATTAAATAATCTTCTATCCAGATATAATGTCCATTCTTATGCTTAAATCTAGAACAAAAAGTTTTAGAAAAGTCAGAGTTTTTATCAAACTTACTATTCTGAATTTTTACGTCATCAGGATGAATAAGTTCATGCATTAAAGATGGATTAAGGTAATGTGCCTCTGAACTATAACCCAATATATCATTGATGGAAGGGGTAATATATATAAATTTACTTATAGGTATAACTTGAAATTTAAAAACTATATCTTTAGACCTTTCAAATATTTTAATAAAATTGTCTTCTTCAATAATTTTAGTTTTTTTTATATTAAACAGGGAAAGATGCAGTCCAATAATTACAGAGTCATCATTAATTAGATGATTGGATGCAATATCAAAAAGAAGTTTTTGACCATCTTTTCTTAAAATTGAACTCTCAAGAGTTGTGTATAATAATAGATTTTCAAAACTATATTCTAAAAGTGAATCAACATAGGTGCTTAGAAGTTCATTTTGTGTGAATCCTAAGATTTCATAACAGTTTGTTGAGACAAATGTAATTATTCCCTTATCGTTCGTTTGAATAAGTAGGTCTCTAGACGATATATCATTATTAAATGAATCCATTTTTGCATCCCACCTCAATAAATATGTGTCAACTTTATAACACATTATATAGTTATATTATCCTATAAATATCTATTTTTCAACATATTCTTTAACATATTAACAGATAGATATAGAATGAAAAAACATAATAATTATTAAATATGGGAAATTGTGAAGGTAAGTTCTATGAAAAGCTTTCAATGCAAATATTTTAAAGTAAAAAAATAGTATTATTAAAGAGAGCATAATTTATACAAGGAGTAGGTTCTCAATATGTAGGGGCATTTACCTTCAATGGGTTAAGATTTGCTCCTGGAAGTATTTCTCTCATTCCCTTAATCATTTATTTCAATAAAAGAAAGAAAAGTGACAACCGTAATGAGAGTAATATTGAAGTAAATTCTTATGTACTTTATAAAAATGCTTGCAATTAAAAAAGAAAATGGTAGAATAAATTAATATTAATAATTATTGTAATTTAATTAATAAATTTAAAGTGAAAGAGGACAAGCTCATGAATTTAATAGATAATTTTAAATGTGTTTTACCAAGCATTTGTTTAATTACAGATGACCCGTATCGAGTTAAAATGATTGCAGCTCATTATTTGGACAAGGTAGAAATTTTCACTGAAACACGAGGACAAGTGGGCCTTATCGGTGAATTCAATAATATCCCTTTAATTGTTATGTCAGTTGGAATTGGTATAACCTCAACAATGGCTTATTTAACTGAGCTTTGCTCAAAAAATAAAATTAAGCGTATCGTTTATTTTGGTGATTGTATTACACATGATTCTAGCTTAGCTGTTGGAGCCATAACTTATATAAGTAAAGCATACGAGAATGATCAATGTTTTGAAGCATCTGAAAATATAAGTGGATTTGATAGTAAAACTACAGGAAGTAAAACCGTAACAGTTACAGCTTACGATAAGACAGAAACCTTCAATGTAGATATTGTACTAGCGGTGACTGTAGTTGTTGTAATTAACACTTCAGAACCTGCAAAGGTTGTTGAAGAATTAAAAGCAGCAGCAGTAGGCTCTACAACAGTAGTTCAGGTTGGAACAGATAATAAGGTTGATTCATCAATATTTGCAGCTATTGCAGGACAAGATAAGAATGTAGTGTTT
>JANZQE010000316.1:0-2586 GCA_038040705.1 Clostridium sp.
TTTTAGAAGTGAATGGATATAAATATGATGACAGTGATGAAATTAAATTAAAAGAACTAACTGAGCAAATATCAAGTAAAATAGATATATATTGTCTTGTTATACACCCAACAGTGGAAGCAACAGCTGTAGTTAACGGAAACTATTATCATGTTGATGGTCCATATACAGCTAGACCAATACTAACAACAGGTGCTGGGGATAATTTCAATGCAGGTTTTTGTCTAGGGCAAATTCTTAGCCTAAGTCCAGAACAATCCTTAATACTCGGGGTTGCAACATCGGGGTATTATGTTAGAAATGCGAAAAGTCCAAGCTTTGAAATTTTAAAAGAATTTTTGAATAACTGGCGTGAAGAAAATATATAATAAAAGCCTAGATCATTCTAATAAACAATGGAGTTCACATTATGAACTCCGTTGTTATTTTATTTTTACAATGAATAATTATGTTATTGTTATTTCATAGCTAGCGTTAAATTCTTCACCAACTTCTAGTTTGTTTACGCCAAGTTTATTTTCAAAAGCCTTTGTTGTATCTATTAAATCCGCAATGCCATACCAGGGTTCAATACATACAAATGGAGCCATTGTTCTAGTTTCACTATAAAAAGGAGACCATATGCCAAGGAAAGGGAAGTCTGTAAAAGTTACCTTAATAGCCATGTTATTATTCCTCGATTTTATGGTTACTTCATCAATTCCGCTATAAACCAAAGCATCATCAGTGAATAAGTCGGGTTTTATAAATATATCATTGGGTGCCTTAACTTTGTTTTTCTCTTTTATATAAGGAATTTGAAATGTATATTTCTCCACATCTCTATCAGTTTTAAAAGCTAAATAATAATCTTCCAAGTTTTCGCCAACATTAAAGGGCACATTAAAGGCAGGATGAGATCCTATTGAAAAATAAATAGTTCTGGAATCTTTATTTTTTACATTCCAAAGCACTTCGATACCATTCTCATTTAATTTATAAGAAATTAGTAATTCGAATTTATATGGAAAAATTTTTCTAGTACCTTCATTGTCGGTGAGAGAATACGTTATGCTGCTTTTATTTTCGTTTATTAACTTGAAGGTACAATCTCTTGCAAAACCGTGTTGATTCATATTATATATTTGGCCTTCTATTATCGTTTCATTGTCTTTAAGCCTTCCTACTATAGGGAATAATATAGGGGATTTCTTTCCCCAAAATTTTGAATCGCCACTCCATAGAAAATCTATATTATGTTTTTTCGAGAACAACTTGTTTAGTTCTGCTCCATGCTCATTAATTTCTATAATTAAATTACTATTTTCTAATTTATTTATGATTAACACCTCTTTCATGGAAATAATTACTTTGTAAAAATCACTTTATCTTTGATAATATGTTCATTAGCTTCCTAAGGTCTTGGATACTATTTAATTCCAATTTAACATCAACAGATGCTTTGTGGTCAGAAAGCCTAAGTGCATCTACTATAAATAAATCCTTTAATTCTTCATCTTCTAATATAATTTCACCATCTAAAGGCACAACATTAAAAAACTTAATTTTATTAGCCTTTACACCCTTTAAAACTTTTTCCTTATTTAAATTGATTTTCCCGAATTTAGCATCATTTAAAATGAGTTTTACTTTGTCATCCTTTATCTCTGATGTTAGTAAAAAGGTCAATTCAGAGGGAAAGTACTTCCATGCCTTTTGCTTAACATATATTCCTATTTGATTATTTTCGATGGATATCTCTAAACCATCTATATTCTCATTCTTATTGAGCTCTGACAAAATTAAATTTCTTAATTCATCTTCTGTTAAACTAATGGTTGTTTTAATTATTCTGTTCTCAATAGAGAAATTCTCTGGTATAGATTTTTTTAGTATAGCACTAACATCAAAAGATTCGTCTACCGTTATATTTTCCCTATATTTATGTGCTGGAAACAAAACTAACATATATACAATAACAATAAGGAAAATCAATATAGCAAACGCCGATAATGTTTTAAAACCTTTTCTAATTATATAAAACACCTCCAATTAATTATATAATACAGTATATAATTATAAATTCATATACTAAGATTTCAAAAATACAAATGACACATAAATACAAGTTTAACCTAAAGAGAATCACCTTTAATGGGTGGTCTTCTTTAGGTTAATTTTTTATGAATTTTGGGAAGCTTTTTAAAAATCTGCTAGAATATCCTAACTATAGTACCCACACTTGCATAATTGAAGAGGTCCTCTACATCACTTGCATACATTCTCACACAACCGTTTGAGGCAGCTGTACCTATTGAAGGGGGATTATTGGTGCCGTGTATGCCGTAATGGGGTTTTGACAAGCCCATCCACCGAGACCCACATGGGCCTCCAGGATTAACCTGTTTGTTTACTATGGTAAAAGTTCCTTTAGGGGTAGGTGTTGTAGGTTTACCTACGGCCACAGGGTACGCTTTAAAAAACATCCCATTTCGATACATGGTGAGAGTTTTTGTCACAGTATTTATAGTAATACTAAAAGGAATTGGCGTAATAGGAACGCATATTACTAGACCTTCATACAAATTAGTAGGAGCTACACCGGGG
>JANZQE010000317.1:0-2600 GCA_038040705.1 Clostridium sp.
AACTATTTAAAGTGAGGTTTTTAGGGTTTGTTGCTATAATAAGCCTTTGGTAAATTTTCTCTAATTTTCTGAGCTTGGGGAAATCTACTTTATTAACACCAAAAGGAATTTCAAGAAAAATCACTTGATCGAATACTTTAGAATACTGATCATGTACGGTTTTTGGTACAATCAAATTTTTATAGGTATAAAGAACTACTAAGCAGTTATTAACTATAATTTTAGAGTTAATTAGCGCCTCCATTTGCTTCAGCTGACCTAAATGAGTCAAAACAAATAAATTATTAAAACTTTTACCTGAGTCGATGTAATCCTCAAAGAGGCATGCAGAAGATTTTGTAATATCTAACTTTGGCTTATTCATATAATTACATACTCAAATATTCTAATGACTTTTGGATAGCCACAATTTTAGGTTTATTTACAAATAAGTAAGCAGTTTTTGGATAGAAAAAAGTTAACTTCAAAAGCATCAATCTAATCAAACTGTAACTTCTACTTTTAAAAACTACATAAATATTTTTCTTATGAATAGATAAAAAATTGACATTAATTATAGGCAAAGACACTCTTTGGTTATACCAATATTGATTCATAGACATACAAACATTCTTAAGTTCAAGACTTGTTAGTTCAATATTACTATTGCTGTAAAACTCTCTACTATCACAATCAAGCAGACCTTCATCCATAATATAGCTGCTTTTTCCATAAGCAATCCCTTCTATGAGAGCTGATGAAGATAGACTTAAATAATAACTGGCTTGTGCTATATCATAGTGATCTAACTCGCATACTACATCAACATTTTTGAATTGGTCTAAACTTTTTCTTAATTGTAAAAAATAATGATCTAAAGAATTATTTCTAACTTTATATTTGAAGTTTATTTCTGGATTTAATACTATTATTTTTTCTAAAATCTTAAGGAAACGTTTTCTACTATTACTATCAGAGAGTATCTCAGTCTGCTCAAAAATAATTGCTTTATTACTTTTAATGGTAAAGGCATTTCTATCTGTAGCCTGTTCTAAATCCAGCCAGCTCATTCCATAAAGGATACTATTATTGGAGCACTTTAGTAATCTACAGAGTTTACTATATAGCTCAGAGTCGGCCTTCGAATTCAACCATACTTGATCTGCATTTAGACGACTTATAAAAGCATCCAGTTGATAATGACTCACTATACCTGGAAAGATCGATATCACTTTAGTATCTGTGTCTTTCAACATAGCAATTGTGCAATTTAATAAGTACCCTCCTAAACAAGCAATTACATAGTCATATTCAGATAAGATACCTAAGTCTTCTTTAGTAATATAGATTACAGAATAAGGTTCTTGACTACACAGAACTTCTGAATCTATCCCTACAAAAGTAGCTTCACAATTGTATTGTGCGCACACTCTTAAGGCTGTCGATTTGACAGCCTTAAAATGAGAATCTCTTTTAAATAAGAAAGCAATTTTCAATTTCTAGCTCACTTGAGGTTTTTTTAGCTGTTCACCCTTATTGATATCAGTTTTAGCCACTTTGCCAATCAATGAATCGTATTGATCTACTAAAAAATCCCCTGTTCCAGGACGACGTACCCAAAGATTTTCTTCGGTTAGCGTTTCACCTGCTTTAATATCTTTATAGGCAACAACTGAAGCAAAAGCAAAATCGATGGTTGATTTCTCTTCTGCAACAGCTCCTTTAGAACCACCACGTGCTTTTGCAATCGCCTTACTTCCTTTAATAAGATCAGCCATGCCATCAGAATCCATAGAACAATTGATATCTGGACCTGCTCTATCAAAGCTATCTGTAAAATGACGCTCTAGTACGCTAGCTCCTAATGCTACTGCACCTAAGCATGCATAATTATCTACACAGTGGTCAGACAAGCCAATCACAGCATTAGGAAAAGCCTCTTCCAGTTCAGTTAATGCGCCTAAACGTACTAATTCATATGGCGTTGGATATACGTTAGTGCAATGTAAAAGCGAATACGGAACTTTTGCAGCTTCTAGGATATCCACAGACTTTCGAATACTCTCGATACTATTCATACCGGTAGATAAAATAATAGGTTTACCAAATGAAGCAACAAGCTTGATTAATGGATAGTTATTACACTCACCAGATCCTATTTTGTAAGCTTCCACACCCATACGTTCAAGACGATAAGCCGCTTCTCTAGAAAAAGGAGTGCTGATAAACATCATTCCTTTAGATTCAATGTACGCTTTGAGAGCTGTTTCATCTTCTTCATTTAATGCACAACGTTCCATGATTTCATAGATAGAAACATCAGCATTGCCTGGAATTACAGACTTAGCTTCATCAGACATCTCATCTTCGACTACATGGGTTTGATGTTTTACCATCTCTGCACCCGCTCGATAAGCTGCATCTACCATTTCTTTAGCAACGTCTAAAGAACCTTCATGATTAATACCTATTTCCGCAATAACTAATGGCTCAAAGTCATAACCAATACTGCGATTTCCAATTTTAAAGCTCGGTTTCATAATGATTTACCTTCAATAATTAAGTTTGCTCTATTTAAGTCTATATAACTATCAATATCAATAGATTCATTTTCACCCATT
>JANZQE010000318.1:0-3820 GCA_038040705.1 Clostridium sp.
TTTTACTTTGGCGTACTTTTAATAATGGGCTTATACCATCTCTGGTTATATACTTTTAGAACATCGGATGTTTCTAAGCTTTATTTTGGTGCTCTTTGCATAACTATATCTTTAAGATCCTTATTGATTGGTAACAAATACTTTTTAACCTTGTACGATAACATAAATTATACAATGACTCTTAAGCTAGAATATCTAACTTTTTACGCGGCAGTTTATTTTATGCTGAATTACGTATATTTGTTTTTCAAAAAAGATTTATCAACGAAAGTTATACTATTTTGCAAATCATTTTGCCTTCTCTTTATAATTGCTACTATTTTCGTTACTCCATTATTCGCATCAAAATTTGTTACGGTATTTCAAATATGTACACTCTTATTTTGTGCTTATTCTATTTTTGTTATATTTAAATCGTATCTTAGAAAAAAACGGGCGATTGTTGTTGTAGGAGTTGGTTGTTTATTAGTCATTGCAATAAGTGCTGTATCAATATTAGGTTATCTTGACATTATTAATACAAAGGACTATTCAATATTAGGGTTCTTCATTCTTATACTAATAAACGCTTTTATATTGGCAATGACCCAAGCTAAAGCCTATATTAAAATTGAAAACTTATCAAAGGAAAAAGAACAATATCTTTTAGTAGAAAAACTTAGAGAGATAACTTTTTTACTAAATTCCACCTTGAATTTAGAAGAAGTTTTAGATAAATTATTAGAAACCCTAAAAGAATTAGTGCCCTATGACAGTGCCTCATTCTTTATGGAGGAAAACGGTCGATATAATGTAATGGCAGCAAATGGATTTGAAAATATAGATGACATATATAAAATATCTATAAATAAAAATGATGACAATCTTTTTAAAGAGATCTCTGAAACCAATGCTACATTACTAATCTCTAGTGTTAAAGAAGATTCTCGTTTCAAGTATTTTACAAGTCCATCTGTTATTGAAAGTTGGATGGGTATTCCTATAATCTTTAAGGACAAAATGGTAGGTATCTTAACATTAGATTCAGGTAAAAAGGACATTTATACTAAGTACCACTGTGATATAGCCTTTTCCATTGCAAACCACGCAGCAATGGCCATAGAAAATGCTAAGTTGTATGGCCAAACTAAGAAGCAATCTCGAATAGACCCTCTAACTAATTTATATAATAGGCGTAGTTTTTTTGAACTTGCAAATATTAGCTTCGATAAATCTAAATTAAAAGCACAAACTATTTCCGCCATTATGATGGATATAGACGATTTCAAACAAATTAATGACAAATTAGGTCATCACACCGGCGACTTAGTGTTAATACGCCTTGCAAAAATTTGTTTAGAAACCTTAGGTAGCAACAATGTTTTAGGTCGTTTTGGTGGTGAGGAATTTATTGTTTTATTACCTGCCACCACCCTAGGCGTAGCTGAAATAATTGCAGAAACCCTAAGAAGTGCTATAGAATGCAACCCTTTAATTCTTAGAAAACAAGATTCAATACCCATTACCGTAAGCCTTGGCGTGGCCTCCATTACTCCAACAACTCAGGATTTAGATTATTTATTTATAGAAACGGATAAAGCCATGTATAAGGCAAAAAGCCTGGGTAAAAATAAGGTTGTCTCAGTTAATTTGGATTTATAGTTCAATTAAGCACAAAAAAACTACCAAAATATTTTGGTAGTTTTTAATACTTACAGACCGAATAAATTTTTTATTAAATCTATAATTGGATTTAACACTTGCAGTAAAACTTCTAAGATATCCGTTAATATAGGAATTGAAATTCCTATTTGTTTAAGCACATATATTAAAAGGAATATACCAATAGTAAGACTCAGTATTCTTCCGATTATTTTAAACACTGAAATACCAAGATACACAAGCAATATAGCTAATGCGACCATAATAATTGTATTGAGATTAATACTAGAAAAATCAACGTTCATGAAAACACCTCCAATATTTATAATATTAAAACTTAATCATTATAATTTAGCAAAGGAAGAATTATGAAATTATCACTTTTTGCCGTTTAATTGTTCTGCAAATATTCTCGATAAGTATAAACCAGTATTTTTTACTTCGGTAATAGTATTAGTATATGTGCCTACCTCTATTAATACCGCATTATTACTTTTATTTTGGTTGTAAAAAGCAATTCCACGATTAACAGTACCAATTTCTATATTTTTTAAAAGATTAGGGTATATTTTATTTGATATTCCTATCATAGAATCCACTATTTTTTTCTGCTCCGTATATCTAGGGTTCCCTTTTGCCATTACAAACATAATCTGAGCAACATTTTCCCCGTTTATTTTAGTGGTCACTAAATTCTTATTCGCTATGCCATCTCTATGTAAGTCAATAACTAAATCAAAATCTCCATAAGCCTTTAAGTATTTATCTACAGTAATTCCAGATTTTTTGTATGCACCATTATAATCTCCAACATTATGCAGTGTCTCATCATGTATAACCGCAATTCCATAATTTTTTTCTAGTTCTTCTTTTATAACATTCCCTACAGCGCATACATTTTTTGTTAAATCATTGTTGAAAGCATTTTTAGTTTTATCATTGTCTGAGGCGAGATAAGCTTCTGTTGCATGAGTATGATATATTAATACTCGTGGCTTTGCCTTATTTAAAGTTTGTTTCAATAGTGGATTATAGAGGTCTGCAATCACATTAGTGTTCTTATTTTCAGTCTCAATCTTTTTTACCTGTTTATCATCTAAATTAAAAGGATTAAGGATAAATGTTATTAAATTTTCCTCCTCCGTGCCCTCATTATTCACATCACTACTAAACTCACCTTTATCTAAATATGCAATCTCTTTTGTTATAATTGTTAAAGGATTCATAATATCTATTCCTAAAAACGATAATACCATAGTTTTCGTGCTAATTTCACTTTTCGATGGTTTTATTACAGCTAATACATTATTAATAACATTAACGTAAAAGTAATTTTTATATCCTACATCATTATCCGCCCTAGCACTTTTAGGTATAATCAAGCTTAATAAAAAAATAATGATAAATGTGAAAATCCCTATAGATATTCTCACTCTACCATCCTTTTTAATACCTTTGATACTCACGCTCATTTCCATACCCCCTTTTGCCTATATAATATATATGATGGGATATGCAAAATAATACTATTAATATTAACTATGAAGGATCATCATGTAGGATGTTCAGATAGTAGATAACTCGTTAACAGCCTCTAAGTTTATTCCATAGAAAAATTCCCTAACGCACTTATTCGACGTCCTGTCTCAAAAGTGCTAGCATCCCTTCCTGGGATGCTTACGGGGATTTTTTATTACATAAACTCGTACATCATTATATCTACGACAAGTATTAAGTTTCTCAAAAGTGACTTGCAAATGAAACGAAAAACTATTAAATTTCCATTTAGAAATTCTTGTTTTGCCAATCTAAAATTCTCGCGAACTGGTGCTTGTATATCATTATATCTACGGCAAGTATTAAGTTTCTCCAAAGTGACTTGCAAATGAAACGAAAAAACTATTAAACTTCCATTTAGAAATTCTTGTTTTGCCAATCTAAAATTCTCGTGAGCTGGTGCTTATATATCATTATATTTACGATAACTATGAAGTTTCTCCGAAGTGACTTGCAAATGAAACGAAAAAACTATTAAATTCCATTTAGAAATTCTTGTTTTGCGAATGTAAAACTCTCGTAAGACTGCCAGGACGGCAGTCTAGCGAACCTGAGGCAGGAAGCCGAATGTGAGCGCATAACAATTAATAATTGTTATGTCCCCCAGAGAGCTACCCAGAGG
>JANZQE010000319.1:0-3824 GCA_038040705.1 Clostridium sp.
ATGTATTCCTTTTTTACCTCGTTTTGAAATATCCAGTCTCAATTCATCTAAATTCATATCATTACCCCCATTATAAATAAATATAATAATTATATAGTTTATTATACTATTTTAAGTACACTTAAATTACACCTGAATCCAAAATACTAAATGTTTTCTTATCACAATCAATTTCTGCTAGACAACCATAAGGTATAGTTATCATTGGTGCAGTGTGTCCAAAATTCATATTATAGAGAATAGGTAAATTGACTAATTTAAGTTCTTCCCTTACTACAGTTAATATAACTTTCTTGTATTCTTCATAATACAAGTTATCATAGGGTTTACCAAATATTATTGCATTAGCCCTTTGTAAAATGCCTTGAGAAGCATAGTTACGTAACCAATATTCAACATACTTTGGGTCTGGTTTTTCTTCGGAAGTTTCAAAGAATATAATAGATTCATCCCATAAATCATTAGATGGCCATAAGTCTGTTCCTTTTATCATTTCAAGTACTTCAATGCATCCACCAATTAAGCGTCCACTTACTGTTCCAGTACCTTGTAGAAGTTCATACCCATTATTAGCTTGTGTATTTCGTTGTATTAATTTATTTTTCTCTTCCCAGGGTAAGTGTTCGCTTGTCCAAATTGGTGATGAATCAATATTTCCAATAAGCGAGTTATCAAATAACACTTTGATTATCCAATGTTTTGTATAATCAAACATTTTAACATTCTCAGCAAATTCTGCTAATATTGAAGCACCGTAAAAGCTTGAAATACCTGCTTTTAAACATATCATATGAGTAATAGTTGAATCTGAGTATCCTATAAAAATCTTAGGATTATTCCTTATAATATCAAAATTAATAAATGGAAGCATCCTTACACTTTCATCCCCACCAATACATGAAAATATTGCTTTTATTGATTTATCTTTAAATGCTAACATTAAATCTTCTGCTCTCTTTTCTGGATGATTGTATATAAACTCTGTTCCTTTAAGTGTATGTGGCATTTCAACAACTTCTAATCCAAATTGTTCTTCAAGTCTCTTTTTACCAATATTATATCTCCATAAAATATCACTGTCCCCTGCTCCACCCCAAGATAAACTAATAGTAGCTACTTTATCCCCTGCTTTTAAATGACACGGTTTTATTAAATCCATTTAAATTCCTCCAAAATAAATTTATTAGGGTATTTTACTTCTTTGCTTTTGAATAAAGTTCGGCCCACGCTGGGAAAAAGCCAGCACTCACAGCAATATTCTGTGAGTGTATGTGTGATTGCACAGTACCGTAGAATGGTATTTTTCCTCTCGTTAAAAGCTCGTTTTTTAAAAGTAAAGTCAAGTTTGTTCCTATTCCTCTACCACGATACCCTGGAAAAACATCAATTCCAATTTGCCATAGAGTTCTTCCATCTGAACTGGCTCCTGCCATACCCATTATAGAATCTCCGTCCAAGGCTGCAACTGCAAGCATATCCGGGTGGTTATCATCAAAAGCAAACGCTTCATTAAATCTATCATCATCTTCAAATTGCAATATTTCTTCATACTCATACCACTTTATAGTGGTTATAGGCTTTTTATCAAGTGCATTTGGATTGGGCAAATAATAATGATGGACATCCGCTATCTCATGTCCAAATTCTTGCAGCTTTTTATCTATCCATCTAAGGTGTGAGTATTCAAAAAACCATGCACTGTCGCTGTTTACCAATTTTTGTTCGCACCAAGTCATAATTTCTGGTGATGCGCTTATAATTGTTCTTCCACCAAAACAGAGGGCCTTAAAAAAGCAACCATCACTATCATATATGCGTCTGCCTATTACAAGTTTGTTTTCAGCTATTGTATTTTCGCTCTTTACAAAATCAGATAGATGACAATTAAAATCCAGTGCCAATTGAGCCTTAGCAATCTCTAAAATACAAATTTTTGTTTGCATAAAACTACCCCCTGTATATAAATTCTTAAATACAATTACATATTTCTTTTATCAGCTTTTTATTTTTAGTCATATTTACCCTCCAATAATATAATTTCTCAAGCTATGCTAATAAAATCACTTTAAATTAAAGAACAGTTCCGTCTTTTCGCCTGCTTTTTTAAATCCACATTTTTTATACATGTCTTTTGCAGTGTCACCACTATCAGTAATAAGATAAACAAATTTAACAGAATTATCTTTTGCTTCTTCTAATAGGTATTTCAATAAAGAAGTACCAAATCCTTTTCTCTGATAATTTTTTAATATATCAAAATCCTCTATTTTAGCAATATCATTACTTTATCTACATTATATTTTGTACATTCTTTTAAGGCTAAGCTAAGCATTTTTGTGGCATAACCATTACGCCTTTTATATAAATTAATTTAGTTAAAATTAGAAATCTCACTTTTATCCTTAACCATAAAATCCTTGCACATTATTAGTTATAATAATATAATTGGCTATAGAATTTCTATCAACCAATAATTTTATAACATCAATACCATTGGTGTATATAACATTCCATGAAAAGTTTGTTGCCCATCCAAATCTTTAAACCCTATCGCATGATAAAAAGGTACCGCATATGGAGAAGCATTTAATGATATTTTTTCAACTTGCCTTTCCTTAATTTCTGAAATGATTTGATTGAACAGTACTGTTGCAATACCATTTCTATGATAGTCTTTATCTATAAAAACACATGATACATGATTATTTGTACTTATAGATACAACTCCAACAAGTTTTTCTTTTGAATATGCTCCATACATAATTTGATTGCCATTTTTAAAACGGTCCTTAAAATCTTTATTTTCAATAAAATCACATCTAAAAGTATCTATTCCTTCTTTGCTGAAATCTTGTGCAACAAATTCTAAAAATGTATTCCAAATTAACTTAAAGGCTTTATCTAATTCTTCATAATACATTTTTCTAATTAAATATTCCATACTTTATTTCCACCACGTCCAACACATCATAATTCCGTACATATTTTTATAGATAAATCAACTAAGTTCTCTCTTATATCTTTTCTAGTGTTCCATTTTCTTTCGTCCCATTCTTCACCACTTAAATCATCTCCGCCATATAATATTTGGCCTAATGCGACATTTCTAAACTTAGCTACAGCAAAAAAGGCCGCGGCTTCCATTTCAACTGTTACACACCCTTCAGATATTCTTAATGATACCTTTTCCTTTGTTTCTCTATAAAATGCGTCCGTAGTCCAAGTCTTAGCCTTAAGATATTTTATACCATCTTTCTTAAATTCTCTTTCAATTACTTCTACAATAGCTTGATTACATTCAATCTCTCTTGAAGGTTCAATATAATGATAAGATACCCCTTCATCTCTTACTGCAGATGTTGGTATGATTAAGTGTCCAACCGCAATATCCTTTTGTAAAACACCTGCACCACCACAAACAATAAATTTTCTACATCCAAAAGCTATTAACTCTTCAAGTAATGCAGCTGATCCCGCTGATCCAAGAAAACCCAATACAAGTGCTACTCTTTTCTCATTATACATTGTTTCATAAACTGGAATATCCAGAGTTTCAGAATGAATATTAACAACATGTTTTAACTGCCCATTATTATTCTTCATTTCAATAATATCTCTAAAAAACGATATCACACAGCATTTTGGAATATCTATGGGTTTTATTAAATTTGACGGTTCAATATATGCACTCCTACAAGAGTCAAACTCAAGTATAGGAAATTCTTTTTTCTCAAACATTATTATCACTCCTCTGAAAATAATAATTAATACCTTTAGATATTATACTTATAATAATTCATTACAGACTTCTCTTGAAACCCACA
>JANZQE010000320.1:0-4683 GCA_038040705.1 Clostridium sp.
AGTGGGATTTTTTTATATATTACCAATGTGTATTTTATTATTTCCCCTGAGCATTGGAATGCAAGTGGTTACAGAAATTTGTGTGACAGAAAAAGAAAGAGGTACTTTAGAAGCATTGCTATTAACAAAGGCTAAGCGAAACACTGTTGTAGGAGCTAAATATACTGCTCTTCTAGTAATTGTTTTAGCAGAAATTTTAATTTCTTTAGGTGCATTTATAGTAGTATCAAAGGTAGCTAGCACTGAACTTATAAATATTAATACACTAACCACTATAAATATTATTATAATGATGATAATGATAATATTAACTTATATAGGAATTTCACTAGTACAATTTATGATTGGATTATATGCTAAAAATTTTAAAGATGCACAAGCGTATATGACTATAGTATTCTTTCTCATCATAATACTTAATTACTTATTCATTTTTATTGACATTAAGAATTTAAGCTATATATTTTTAAATATACCAATTATAAACTCCATAGCTATTTTAAATGAAATTCTTTTAGGGATATTAAATATGGAGCATTTGATTATTGTAGGAGCTTGGCTTATTATATATATTGTTGTACTAGCATTTATTGCAGTTAGGGTTGTATTTAAAGAAACAGTGCTTTTAAGAAGATAAAGGAGCGAATTTATGGAAAATAAAAAGACATTATTAGCTAATATCTTATTATTAGCAGCTTTATCGTTATTTGTTTTAATACCAATTACGATTAGTATACTATTTGGATTAAATGGTGATATAAAAGAAAATAGTTCACTAATTATTTCTGGTGGTGCTAGTATTATAGCACTTGGTGGAATTACCTTATTATATTGTAAGATTACAAAACGAAGTTTTAAGAATGTAATGGTAATTAAGAAAATTTCTCTAAAACAAGTTATTTTAATTATGCTTGCATCAGTTGGTACATATATTTTTGCGATTGGTATTAATGCAATAAGCATGCAGTTATTCCCCATTTTAATAGAGGATAGCAAGGTAATATCTGATTTGCTAACCAATAGCTCAACATTATTAGGTTTAGTGGTGGTAGTTTTGATCCCAGCATTTTTTGAAGAAATATTCTTTAGGGGAATCTTTTTAGATGCATATGAAGGAATGAATAAAAAATTAAAATATTTTATAATAACGGCAATATTTGCAAGCTTTCATGGGAATCTAATGCAAATTATCTATGTAATGTTTTTAGGGCTTGTTTTATTAAAGATACGTGAATATACGGGTTCGCTTGTAGGAAGTATGATACTTCACGCAGCGAATAATGCAATATCCTTTAGCATAAGTAAAGTAGCAATGGCCTTTATGAAACTTAAGGAAACTGGAATAGAAAATGGAGTAATAGATCAAGTACAAGAATCGGCCACAGCTGATGCAATGAATGTAGGCCTTCCCGCAGCGCTAATTAGTGCCTCAGTACTTTTTATAATTGGAGGGACTATATTATTTATAAGTCTAAGAAAACTTAAGGAATATAAAGAGGAAAAGGAAGACTTAGAATTAGTTCAAGAGGATTATGCGGAAATAAGAGAAGATTACGTGGAAATAAAAGAGGAGCGTAGCGATGTAGATAAAAAGCAATATATACCACTAGCTATATATTTTGTTGCTATAACACTGCTTGTGGTTTCAAGTTATTAGAGCACTTTTACAATTTTATATTCATAAGATGTATAAGAAGGGGGAGGTCGAAATGGCTAGAAAACAGCTTTTAATTGTTCCAATACCTGAACAAATTATAAATTATGAGGGCGCTTTTACTTTTTCAAATGAAGCTTATATTTATATTGAAGAAAAAGATAAAGAAGAGCTATTTAAAACCAGTAAGGCACTAAAAAAAGCAATCTATGAGTATACCTCTATTTGTGTTGATATTTTAACAGGAAGCGACAATTTTTTAGAATGTGGAATATCAATAATAAGAGACAATAATCTTTTAAATGAAGAGTACAAACTTGAAATTAATGAAGGTGGCATTATAATCTATTATGGTTCTATAGCAGGAGCTTTTTATGGTACTATAACTTTAAAGCAAATTATAAATCAGTATAAACGTTATATACCATGTATGACAATTAGGGATAAACCTGATTTTAAAGTAAGAGGCGTAATGCTTGATATAAGTAGAAACAAAATTCCGAAAATGAAAACTTTGTTTAAATTAATTGATGTGTTTGCTGATCTTAAAATAAATCAGATTCAACTGTATATTGAAGGGTTTTCTTTTGCTTACCAATCCATGCCTGATTTGTGGAAACATGAAAACCCAATAACTGGAGAAGAAATTTTAGAGATTAATGCTTATTGCAAAGATAGATTTATAGAACTCGTACCTAATCAAAATAGCTTTGGACATATGGAAAGCTGGCTTGAAAAAGATAAATTTAAGCAATTAGCCGAAGCTCCAGAAGGTTGTTTAGACGCATATGGATATAATACTAAATCTGGTACCCTTAATCCAGAAGATCCAAAATCTATTGAGCTTGTGGATAAAATTTATGGAGACTTAATACCATACTACACATCAAATCTTTTAAATGTGGGATGTGATGAACCTTTTGAACTGGGGAGAGGGAAAAGTAAGGAGCTCAGTGATAAAATTGGGGTTGGGAATATATATCTTAATTATATTATGAAAATATATGGTTTAACAAAAAAGTATAATAAAAAAATGATGATGTGGGGCGATATTATAACCCAACATCCAGAATTAATCCCACAACTTCCAAAAGATATGATCGCGTTAGAGTGGGGATATGAAAAAAATCATCCATTTAAAGAGAATTGTAGAAGTTATTTCGAAAATAAAGTGCCATTTTACGTATGTCCCGGTACGAGTAGTTGGAATTCTATCTCAGGTCGTACAGATAACATGAAAGGTAGTTTATTAAACGCCGCTATAAATGGTAAAAAATATGGAGCTGAAGGATTTCTTATAACTGATTGGGGGGACAATGGTCATTGGCAATACTTGCCTTTTAGTTATCCAGGGTTTATTTATGGTGCTGCACTCAGCTGGAATGTGAAAAAAAACACGGATGTTAATATAGCCGCCTATATCGATAAATTCATAACACTTGATAATAACAATATAAGTGGAAAATTTATTATGGACCTTGGAAACTATTATAATATAGAAAAAGATTATTTATCAAATCGGACAAATATTTTCTCTATTCTATTTTCTAATAATGATGATTATAAATGGGTTGATAAAATAGATATCGAAACACTATTTGACATAAAAGAATATGTTGATAAATTAATGAAAAGTGTTAAATTTTCTGATATTAAGTCTAAAGATTCACAGCTCCTATATAAGGAACTTAAAAGTGCAGCCCAACTTATAAAGATCAGTGCTGATATAGGAATTGTAAAAAAACACATAAAAGGAAAAGCTGAAAAAGACCTTTATCAGGAAATAATCGTAAGCACTATTGGTCAAATGAGGGTGCTTATTAAAGATTATAAAGAAATATGGCTTGAGAGGAATAGACTAGGTGGACTTGAAAAAAGTATTTATAGATTAGAAAATACTTTAAGATATTATGAGGCATTATTAATAAAAAATGAGCTAACTACTGGTTAGGTCCTACATTATAAAAAAACTCCCATAGACTAAAAAATAGTCTATGGGAGTTTTTTTGGATTAAGTATAATATTTATATATTAACAATATATATTAACATGTAAATAATTATAATTTCAAGACATTCAAAAAAAAGGGGGACTCTAGATGTTAAAAAAATCTTTAGCCATTGGTTTAAGTCTAATTCTTACGGTTAGCTTAGCCGGGTGCGGCGGAAATAAAACGTCAACTGAGACTGTAGAGAAAAAAATGCACATTGGTATTGTTACTGGTACTGTATCACAAGGCGAGGATGAACTGCGTGGTGCTGAGGCAATGATTAAAAAATATGGGGATGTGGCAGATGGTGGAATGATAAAACATGTTACTTACCCTGATCACTTTGCGGCAGAGCTAGAAACTACTATTGCTCAGATTACTGGTCTAGCAGATGATAAGGACATGAAAGTAATCGTTGTAAATCAAGCACTTCCAGGTACTGGTGCAGCTTTTAAACAGATTCGTGAAACGAGACCTGATATACTACTTTTAGCTAATTCTTCTCAAGAAGATACTGCTATGATTGAAGAAGCTGCAGATTTGGTTGTAGATCCTGATAATGTAAACCGTGGATACCTTATGATCCTTGCTGCTAAGAAAATGGGCGCAAAAACATTTGTGCATATTTCTTTCCCAAGACATATGAGTATAGAACTTCTTTCTTTAAGAAAAAGCATTATGGAACAAGCTTGTAAAGACTTAAATATCAAATTTGTATTTGAAACAGCCCCAGACCCAACTAGTGATGTTGGAGTTCCAGGAGCACAACAATTTATTCTTGAAAAAATGCCAGCGTGGGTTGAAAAATATGGAAAAGATACAGCATTTTTCTGTACAAATGATGCTCAAACAGAGCCATTATTAAAACGTGTTGCTGAACTGGGTGCTATATTTGTTGAACCAGATCTTCCTTCACCAATAATGGGATATCCGGGAGCATTTGGTATAGATTTAAAAGCAGAAGCTGGAAACTGGCCAGAAATACTTAAAAAAGTTGAAGAAACTGTAGTTGCTAAAGGTGGCTCAGGAAGAATGGGTA
>JANZQE010000321.1:0-2631 GCA_038040705.1 Clostridium sp.
ATTTACTTGCTTAGGCTTTCCCATAATTTGTTTTTTAAAGATTAAAAATAAAAAAGGGAGGAAGTTTTAACCACCTCCCTTTTAATTATTTAGTTCTAGAATGATCCTCCTGTGATAGGATTTCTCATTACAATTTTAAGAACTTTAGTTGGATCTTTAACCCAAATTGCTGGCATAGTCTGAGTCATATAAACTCTGTATCCATTAAACTGACCAGTAGATGCAAACCCTTGAGTTCTTCCCATGTAGTCCATAGTACCATTCTGGTAGAACCACTTAAGTTGATTATCCCAAGAAAGTTTCAACAAGTGAATGTTGTCATTTCCTTCATCAGTTACATCAAAGATAATAAAGCTAAATGAACTTAGAGGTCTACCATCAATTAATGGGTTCTCAATGTCATTTGTGTTTAAATTATCAAATGCTGGATTTAATACAAACTTAACGTTAGCTAAGAATGGAATAGTAAAGCTTGTGTAAGCAAAACCATAATCTAAATCCATACCTGAACCTTTAACAGCTCCGATATCAGATGCATTTTGAACTAAACCTGAACCATACACTTCATCAGCAATTGCTTTGTTGATTAATTGCATACCTCCAATACCTGTTTGTACAACAAGTGATCTTTGTGGGTCCGGCCCTTTAAATTCAACTTTACCTTGGTAGAAGTTGTAAAGTTCAGACTTAAACATATCAAGAGTGAATGATGACTTGTTATATACTCTTTTGAAAGAGTTATCTAACTGAGACCATAAACCTACAGATAATCTAATATCATCTGGTCCATCTTGTTTAATTCTACCACCTTTACCCCACATTAGGTAAGTTTCAATATCCGTTGCAATTTTAGATAAGTGAGCTGCTTCCATATTTGTAATGAAAGTTCTTGTAAGAGTTCCATTTTCAAATGCTTCTCTAGCACCAGCTTTACCCATGTTTGCAACAAGTCCTTCAATACTAGGTACCGATGGATTGTTTGGATCTGTGTTAAAGTTTCTCCAGATTTCAGTAACAGGTACAGTACCATCAGCGTTTAATCCACCTTTGATCATTAAATCTGCTCTTGAAGAAATTGAATAGTGTACATGTGCTTCTGCTCCTCCTACAAAGTTGTAGAATTCACGGAAACCAGAACCTGTTTCAATGTCAGAGAATCTTTCTCCGTACTCACCTCTTGCAGAACCTTTTCTGAAGAACTTTGTACCTTTAGCTAAATACTTGTTATCCAAGATAGCCGCGTTGTTGTTGTTAACTAATTGAACAGTATAAACAAAACCATCACCTGCTGGGATAATATCATCAGCTGTAATGTAAAGTTCTAGTCCATTATACTTGTCATAAGTAATAATATCACCGTGTCCAAATGTTCTTTTGTTAATCTTGATCTTAAATGTTGTACCATCAATACCTTTATTAGCAGATGCTGGTTCAATATCCGCTACAATGTACGGAAGATCTTGTGCAATAGGAGTTTGCCACTTGTACTCACCTCTAGCGTTATCCACCATGATTGTATTCTTTCCACCGAATGATGCCATTTGATATAAAGGCATTTCTACCTTTTGGGTCATTGCCCATAAATCAATTGGTCCCATATCCATAGGCTCAGGGTTACCGAGCATTTGAGTAAGGTGATAAGAATCAACATGTGAACTTGCTTTGTAGCTTGTATCACGTAGGAAAATCCCATTATTTAATACTGGAGTTGCCATAGTTTTTCTTGTTTTTAATTAATAATTGTTTTTGTTTATATTTAATTTACTTCTAATTAAATTCGTTTAAATATGTTGGTTGGTCTTTGAATTTTTCTTGTAGAACTTTTCTTAGTAGTTTCTTTTTCAGCTTGATTAACACCTAATGATGCTCCTCCTACATTTGATTGTTCACTTTTTAATTTTCTAACCGTTTTCTCAACACTTTTCTGTGCACCTTTATCCATTATCTTAGCTTTGTAACCTGTTGGATCTTGTAATAGCCACAGTGCTTCTGAGATTAATGAATAGTTTGGTTCCACAAATTGATACTTTTCTAGTAAATGACCTAATAAATTAGTATTACGTCCGCTTACTGAAGGGTAGTTTGGTTGAACTAAGCCATTATATAACATAGCTTGAGTTTTTCTATCTACTTTAAGATCTCCTAATTTACCTTCTTTTAATGTTTCATATACATTTTTCATGTATTCTTGAGATGCATTCTCTTGTTGTTTCTTTTTAAGATCTTGTTCTTCAAGTTTTTGAGCAACAACTTTTTCTTGCATTTTATCAAGTTTTGGTTTAAACTTATTTGCTTGAGTTTCAAGTTTACCTAAGTCCTTCCAAATTTCTATTTCTTCTTGAATATCTTCTGCAGTTCCGTAACCGGTTGCACTTAAATATTCTGTAATTACTCTTTCTTGTCCAGAAACTGATTTAGTATCAATACTTTTAGTTTCTTCTACTTGACCTAAAGTAGTAAACAATCCTTTTAAATCTTTACCTCCATCTGCTACATATCTTGCAGCAATTTGAAGTTCTTGTGGTAAACTATTAAAAAATTGTTTAGGTGTTTCTCTTCTAACTTCATTAGCTTTTTCATCTAAGTTAGCTTGAATTAATTCTTCCCAATCTTTAGCAGAGTAATCCTCTA
>JANZQE010000322.1:0-2715 GCA_038040705.1 Clostridium sp.
CAATTTTCAATATTCTTTAATGACCCCTTATTATCTTTATGCAACCATATGAAGTATTATTACAAATATAACAGTACATAAGAGTCCAAAGGGATATGTTGCTCCATAACCAGAAGCTACTTCATCAGTACCAGTAGCATCAATTGCAGCTCCAAGTCCTGGCGTACTTGTCATACCGCCACATATAGCACCTGCAATGATGATCCAGTTCATTTTGAATATATATCTTGCAACGCAAAAACCAACCAACAATGCAATTAATCCAGCTCCAAAAGAAATTAGTGCAAGTTCAGCACCGCTTCCAGCAAGTGAAGCTACAGTTTCATATCCATATTTTAGTCCTACTATGGCAAGAAATAGAGAAAGTGATAAATCTCTTATTGCATTAAGGACTTTAGTGTCCATTCTAAATGTTAGTGGTCCAATCTTACCAATATGACCAAGCCATAATGCCATTATAAGTACTCCACCAGTTGATCCCAAACTAAACCATTTGATAAAAGGTAGATATATGCTTATCGAACCAAGAAGGTATCCAAGTAAACACACTAAAATAAATGAAACTATATCCAAACCAACTTCTTTAATTTCTTTTTCGTTATCTCCCTTGCCATCAAACGATTTCATATCTACCTTAAATTTTTCTTTTTCTTTTTCTAAATCCATTTTAAATATAACTGGGAAGAAATTCATAGCAATAATTACCACTAAAACGCCTGGAGCATATCCAATAGCATGTCCAAGACCAACTTGTGCCTGTGCTTCGACTCCGTACTTTGCAGTAGACTCTAATGCTGCTGCAAGGGCCGGCGAACTTGTTAAAGCTCCTGTATAAACTCCTGCTACAGCAAAAGGGTTTTGTCCAGTGAATACAAGTGTAGCTAAATATGTCACTAATGCTCCCGTACCAGATATCAATCCACCAAGAATAATAAATTTGCCACCATATTTTTTTATAACCTTACCTATGTCTTTTCCTGCTAGAAGTCCAACTGCTGCAATAAACAAAATCAAAGTGAAATTAAAAAGTGTGCTGCTAACCACTCCATTCTGTAGATAATCAGCCGCATATTTCGGTGCACCTTCAATTAAGCCTTTTTTAGAATCATTAGGGTCTATCATAAATGGAACACAATATCTTGCATAAAGTGCCCACCCAAAAAATATTCCAGTAAATAAACCTCCTGATTGTCCGAAACTAAATTTTCCAATTTTAACCCTACCTAAAAGTAGTCCAGTAACAGTTGCTAAAAATAATGGCACAAACGGATTTGTTAAAAAATCGATTAAGTCAAATTTCATTTTTTATTCCTCCTTAATTTTTATAATATATATGGTGAACGGACTATAATTGCATAAATTACAATTTTATATAATTTATGTTTGTTAACAATTTAACAACTATGAGCAAGTTTGTCAATTCATTCTACCACATTATTACTAGTAAAGTACTGCTTTTTAAATTATTTCTTTAATATATTGATATTTTTATATCATACGATAGAAAATATTGTGAAATTAATATAAATATCCGCATTTACATTAATTTCTAAGTTTAAAAAAACAAGCTACATTTAAGTAACTTGCTTTTTCATCATTGAATTGCTATGTTTTTAGGACGGCTTTGTATATTTTTGACGTTTTCGTACAAAAGTAGAGGCATCGATGCCTAGTGACTTGGCTGCCCCTCTAACATTTTTGTATTTTGAAAAAGCTTCATTTAACTTTTGTTCTTCTACCTGATCTAAGACTTGCTTTAATGTTTTCGTTTCATAATTCTCAACATTACCTTGGTCAGATAAACGTGCTATATCTTCTGGCAAATCATCAACGGTTATTTTATCAGTCTGGCTCATTATCATAACCCGTTCTATAATATTCTTAAGTTGTCTAACATTCCCAGGCCAATTGTATTCATACATTTTACGAATTGATTCTTCGCTGAATGTTTTATTTGAATTAAACCTTATGTTTAATTCTTTTAAAAAGTAGGTAATCAATGCTAATATATCTTGTTTTCTATATCTTAATGGTGGAATGGTTAGAGGTACCACGTTTAATCTATAATATAAATCTTCTCTAAACTGCTTATTTCTTACCATTTTCTCCAAATCCCTATTTGTAACTGCAATAATTCTAACATCTATTTTCACAGGTTTTATACCACCTATTCTTTCAATTTCTCTTTCTTGGAGAACGCCAAGAAGTTTAACTTGAATATCTAAGGGTAGTTCGCCCACTTCGTCTAAAAAAATTGTTCCCCCTGATGCCAGTTCGAAAAGTCCTATTTTACCCTCTTTATTGGCACCAGTAAATGCTCCCCTTTCATATCCAAATAGCTCTGATTCTATAAGATTTAGTGGAATAGCACCACAATTAATTTTTATGAATTGTTTTTGTGCTCTAGAACTATTTTTATGAATATACTTTGCAATTTCTTCTTTTCCAACTCCAGTTTCACCCAAAATAAGCACAGTTGTATTCACTTCAGCAACTCGTTTTGCAATTTGTATTGTTTTAAGCATATCTTCATCTTCAGCAATCATATCAGATAAACCTAACGATTGAGCTCTAAGTTCTGCAATCTCAGTATAGTATTTTTCAGTAAGAATTTTGTTCTTTTCTAGTTCTTCTTTAAATTCGTATAGTTGTGTGACATCTCTAAAATTTGTTACTACCATTATAATCTTTCTATATTCATTAAATATTGGGCTT
>JANZQE010000323.1:0-3753 GCA_038040705.1 Clostridium sp.
ATGGCAAAATAGCTTGCATTGAACTTACTGCAGATATAAAAATATCTATAGCCGTTGGCAGCACAAGTGAATTTGACCTTTTAGTAAATAATCCACCGAGGTCCATAAAAGCTAATATTTATGTAATGCTAGTGGATTTAAGTGGTGGAAAAATAATAAATGAAGAAAAGCTATGCCAATTTTAAATTGCCATAGCTTTTATTTTTTACTTTATATTACACAATCATAAGAAACACTATTTTCACTTTCTAAAACACTTGAAATTAAATTATGCCAGTTATCTAAAAGGACTATATCTTCTATATCTGACACTGATATTTCCACACTACTTTTGTTTTCGCATATTATTTTATGAAGTTCTGCATCATAATTTCCCTTTTCATCTTTAGTGATTTTTGATAGGTAAGCACTATCAAAAGATGCAATGAGCCTTCTTGCAATTATACTCCTATCAAATTTATGTACCGACCTTAAATTGCACTCCTCTATTTCTTCTAATCTACCAATTAAGCTATTATGTGTGGTAACAATTTGTTCCTTTAAACTATCGATAAAGCCCTCATAATTATTTTGTGTGTATTTTTCATAGGAACTTGTTTTATCTATCTTTGTTATTACTACTATAAATCCTTTTGGATCAGATATAATAATGTTTTTAAATTCTTCTACAAATTTATCATCAATTAATCCATGGCAAATACCAGCTGGTATAAGTATTATTTTATTATTCTCTTCAAAGCTTGTTGCTGTACCCTTTTGTTCTAATTTTTTATGACCGTGTATGTCCCTAAATACAACTCCTCTTTTAAACTTTTCAGGTACATGTTCTTTAGCTTTTTCATCACATTTTAACACCAGTATTGCCTGTTCAAAAAGCAATCTATATGATACTACTTCATGAAATTCTTTTCTTTGTTCCTTATATTTATTAAATGTCTTGGTAGGTATAATAGTTTTATCTAATATATTCTCATGATTTAATGAAACTTCATGACGATATCCGTAAAAATCTTCTATCTTAAGTTCCGAAAATATTATGTCATCAAGAAACTTAGAGAGATTTTCACTTATTGTATTACTTTCTATATATTCTGTAATGTTCTCATGTTTAAAATTAAGTTGTAAGTCCTTTGCAATTTCTTGAAATCTTTCAAGCAACACAATAGTCCTAAATAAATTATATGCCCCATGTAGTAGATCACTACTGACCTTCATTTCCTTCATATGGTTTTTCTTTACTCCTGCAATATTCACCGCATCAGTAATGTTTTTTTTAACATCAAATTTATATTCTGAGTCTATATTTAAAGCCACTAAAATTAAGTCGCGAAGTACATCCACCTTAGTTCTCGCTTTTAAAAAAAGCCTACTCTTTGTATTTTCAAGAATAACTATATCTGTTTGAATTGTATTGTTATTTCCTGAAGCAACCATAGTTTTGCTTAGTATTTTTTTTCCTTCTCTATCTACAAATTGCTGGCAAAAGGTAGTTTTTCCTGTTCCAGCAATTCCAATTAAATCAATTATGGTGGGTTCTTCAGATTTAAATACTAGTTTATAGAAATCTAAGCTATCACTATCTTGAAAAGCATCGTTAATTTCTTCATGTCTCATTATATTTCCCCCTCTAAAATGCTTAGGATGTAAATAGCAGCTCATTTACGCCCTTAATATTTGATTTATTGTAATTAATTTCTATTTATATAGTATACTAAAATTACTCTGCTAAATCAACAAAAACCTGTACAAAAAAATGTACAGGCTAATCATATAACAATTTCATCTTATTCACTTCTTGTTTAATCTCATTAATTAATTCTAGCGGCTCTATAACCATAGCCCCACTTCCTAACTGCAATAACCATCTTCGTAGTCCTATTGAAGATTTTGCTATAAATTTAGCTATAAAATAACCCTCTTTATCATGAATTAATTCCACATCCTCACCAAGTTCATCGATCACCTTATCTAAAAGCTTATAATTAAAGCTTACTACGACGTAAGTATCATAACCTGAGTACATGTTCAAGCATTTTTTGGAATATGCTGCAGCATCAAACCCATTTTTCAGCTCATCTATCTCTTTTAGGTTCCTTCTTTCTTCATCCAGAACCTTTACCATTTGCATTCTATCTATCCTATAGTGCGACATAACATCATATTTATCAGAAACACAAATTAAATAGTAACAATCATCTTTTAAAATCATTGAAATTGGGCTTATATTATATATCTTTAAACTACCATCCTGTGCCTTTTGGGGTATACGTTCTTTTTTAAGGTTATAGTGGTAATAATTAAAACACAATTTTTTATTTAAAATAATAGCTTCATTAATGTTTTTTATATTATAAAATATTTGTTCGTTTTTAGATTTTGATCTATTATCAACATACAATTGTTGCTTTAACCTATTTGTAACATATTTGCTATTTAACTTCTCTAGTTTATCTAATAGTTCATTTGTCTTTTTAAGGGTTATAAACTGGCATGATGTTATACAATCCATGAGAATTCTTATTTCGTGTTCCTCAAAGTCTCTTGACTGCAGAAAATAACCTTTTTTATTCTCACTGTAATCACTTATTTCAAAATTCAAATCTAACAGAGTTTTTATGTACTCATACACAGTTCTTCTGTCTATATTGTCACCGGTTTCCTCTGACATTCTCTTTTGAAGCTTCTGCATGCTTAATACATGTTCTTCATCAGTTTCCTTATAAAGTATTTCTATGAACTTATAAAACTTATAATAATTATTTGCCACATCATCACCTATTTCCCTTTATTACCACCTTTTGCTGCTTCCGTATTATTAGCATTAATTGTTTCCTTTTTAGTTTGCAATCATTCCCAAGGGTCAGGTACCTTACAGCGTTTTAATATCTTAGCCATAAACCCTCCTACCTTATAGGTTTAACGTGAGTACAGATTTGTATTCAATCTGACTCTATTTAATCAACTATATGTGTTTTATAATCATCCCAAATAATATTTTTATCGGATAAGCGCTTAATAACTTTGGTCTCTGAACCAATTGTTTCTTTAAATTCAAAAGTACCATCCTCTTTAAACGTGGTATCAATCGAAGCAACCACTTGTAATTGACCATCTTCTACATGATATAGTTTGTAGTTCCCTAATCCACGATCATAGTTTACACCAAACAATTCTTTTTTTTCAGCATTTACCATTAGATTTGATATCCCCATAAAGTCTTGATTTAAAACAAACTCATTTAGTTCAGGATCCCAAAGTCTAATATTATAGTACTGATTAACCATGGCACCATACTTTTGAGTTTTAAAATCTAAATGCCCATCAAAGTTAAAATCTGCTATTTCATATAGTTGTCCACCAGCTCCTGTAAACATTTCGTACCAATCTTTTTTAAAACCTGGTTTTTCATTAAATGTAAACTCTGTTTTGCCATCATTTGACTTTAAGTAATAGGCTACTTCAATGGTACCACCTTCTACTTCTGTCACCTTTGTTTCACATGACCATAAATGAACAATATTTTCCACAACTTCAGTTTGTTCTGGTTTACTTGTTTCCGGTACGATTACTTCTTCAGTTGTTTCTGGCTTATTTGTTTCCGGCTCGATTACTACTTCAGATTTACTTGTATTATTTACATTTTCATTTGTTTTTTTATTATTGCTCGCACTGCACCCTACAAAAGTCATCATTGCTAAGCACAATATCATACATAAACTTTTTTTTCTCATTACTCAATACCTCTCTATGCTT
>JANZQE010000324.1:0-2772 GCA_038040705.1 Clostridium sp.
TATCAGTATCAATGTTTTTTATTTGTTTTATTCTGGTTCCAACGGTTATCTTATTTTTACTTATAATAAGCATAGTTCCATATGAAAATATAAAGATAGCTATAAAACAGATAAATAATAGAATATATAGCAATGTTATCACCTCAACCATTTTTTGTATTTTCTTTATACATCAATTTTAATAATCTTCTTTATCATAATCAAACCTAATATTTGGTTTATAAATGCTGCTATTATCATTCCTAGACCAAGTGGTGTAGTAAATAGTGGCATCATATATTCTTTATTGAATAAGTAAATGATAAAAGCTAAAAAGAATGGAATAGCCATTACAATGCTTCCAGCTAGTTTACCTTGTGCTGTCTATGTTTTAATTTCATTTTGAATCTTTTGTCTTTCCCTTATAGTATTTGATATATTATCCAATATTTCCGATAAGTTACCACCTATGTCCTTTTGAATTAAAATAGCATTCACTATTAGTCTAAGATCATCTGAAGCCATTCTATTTAGCATATTTTGCAGTGCAATTTCTTCAGAAATACCTAAACTCATTTCTTTCAAAAGTTTCTTAAATTCTTTAGAGAAAGGGTCTTTTGTTTCTTCAGATACTGCTGCTATAGCTTGTAAAAATGAATAACCTGCTTTAAGTGAGTTTGAAATAATCATTGTACCTTCATTTAGCTGTTCATCAAAGAGCTTAATTCTTTCTTTTTTTCTACGGGATATGATGACCTTAGGTATATTCCAAATTATAACAAACATAATAAACACAATAATAATATTCTTTAAAAGTACGAATGTTATTATTGCAAAAGCTGTTGATGTAAACATTTTTATCACTAATAGTTCTTCTACAGTAATAGGAATATCACTTTTCATTAATTCAATCTCTAATTTTTTATCATGATTTTTACTAAATTTTATATTAGGAATTAGATTTGATAATATTTTTAGAAGACTTATTTTACTTTTCTTCTTATTTTCAACTTTTTCTTTTATTACATAGTCGCTATCATAGTATTTTAATTTATCAATGGACTTTTCCTTATAGACTATGTTAAGCAGGCCAATTATCAGTGTCCAAACAAAGGAAAAAATAAGAAGCATTATAATATATATCATTTTCATCACATCCACTTTTTATTTTAATCACATGGAAAGAATTAAAGTTATTAATAAAAGATTCCTCCTGGTAGATTAATACCTCTTTCTTTGAATTTTTCAAGAAATTTAGGCATAACTCCTGTAAATATATATTCTCCCTTTACCTTCCCTTTATTATCTAGTCCCTTTTGTTCAAATTTAAAAATATCTTGAAGAATTATAACCTCACCTTCCATACCTTGAACTTCTGTTATGTGGGTTATTCTTCTACTACCGTCCATAAGTCTTGACTGTTGGATAATTAAATCAATAGCAGAGGCTGTTTGATCTCTAATAGCCTTAATAGGTAGATTCATTCCAGACATAAGTACCATAGTTTCAAGTCTTGATAACATATCTCTAGGAGAGTTTGCGTGACCTGTTGTTAAGGAACCATCATGACCGGTATTCATAGCTTGAAGCATGTCTAAGGTTTCTCCTGAACGCACTTCCCCTATTATTATCCGATCTGGTCTCATTCTTAAACTATTTTTAACTAAATCTCTAATACTTACTTCCCCTTTACCTTCAATGTTAGAGGGCCTTGTCTCAAGTCTCACAACATGTATTTGAGAAAGTTGTAGTTCCGCTGCATCCTCAATAGTAACAATACGTTCTGTTTCAGGTATAAAAGAAGAGAGTACATTTAGAGTTGTAGTTTTCCCACTACCAGTCCCACCTGAAACAACAATATTTAAACGTCCTTCAACGCAATATTTAAGGAGTTCTGCCATCTTTGAGCTAAGAGTTCCAAAATTTATTAAATCTTCTACTTTAAAAGGATCTTCAGCAAATTTTCTTATAGTAATTGAAGGGCCGTCGATGGCTAGCGGTGGTATTATAGCATTTACTCTAGAGCCATTTGGCAGTCTTGCATCAACCATAGGGGAACTCTCATCTATTCTTCTTCCAATAGGTGCTACAATCTTTTTAATAACGTGCATCACATGATTATTATTTTTAAATTTGGCATCTGTAAGCACCAGTTTACCATCCTGTTCAATATAGACATGTTCCGGACCATTAACCATAATTTCAGTTACACTCTTATCAGCAAGTAAAGCAGTAATAGGACCAAACCCTATAATTTCATCCAATAGTTCTTCCTTTATTTTTTTCTTTTGATTTGTTGTCATGTTCAGAGATTCTTGTTCAATATGTTTCATAACAATAAAATTTATTTCTTCTCTTAATTCCTCGTTTTGGTCTGATATATCATTAAAATCTATATCAAGCTCTTCTATTACCCTATTTTGAATTTTTACCTTTAATTCAAAATAGGGATCTACTTCTTTTTCGTCAGATTTATTAGATTTTTTATCCACACTTAGCTTTTCTAGTCTCTTTATAAGGGACATACAATCACCTCTACGTTGCTAATTCTTTACACATTATTGCAATAGCTTTCCCTATCTTAAACTTATCATATCTAGGACAGTCACAGAAAGGCTTCCCCTTATTCACTGAGGTACTAACTGTATTTTGCTCCTCTGGAATCATAGCAAAAATTCCATCGCTAAATGCCCCTTCTACCTCTGCCTTGCTTATTCCGTATTTAGTTGTAAAATTATTAATAATTAATTTAACTTTATTTTTATCATAACCAAGAGACTTCATAACCCCTAG
>JANZQE010000325.1:0-2736 GCA_038040705.1 Clostridium sp.
CTCTTCCTTTTTCATATCATAAAGTTGTCCAAAAAATTCAATGTTCTCTCTTGCAGTTAGTCTTTCATAAAGAGCTACATCCCCACCAAATAGCGCTCCAATTGATCCTCTAACCTTTTCACCATCTTTTTGAACATCATACCCATCAATTATAGTTGTTCCTTTTGTAGGTTTTAGAATTGTAGCAAGGATTCTAAGAGTGGTAGTTTTCCCAGCTCCATTCTCTCCCAGGAGCCCTACAATTTCTCCTGCCTTAATACTAAAGTTCACATTTTTTAATGCCAGTACCTTTTTACTATATTTCTTGTACAAACCATTTACTTCAATCAATGATTCCACACCCTTTTTCTTCTTTGTAAATATAAGAGTATTATACTATATTTTTCTATTTAAGTGTAATCGAATTTTTGTATTCCATTGGTGCACAGCCTTTTAAATTCTTAAATACCCTATTAAAGGTTTTAACACTATTAAAACCTGACTTATATGCTACTTCTAAAATAGAGCTCTTATCATAATAAAGAAACCATTCCGCTTTTGTTATTTTAAAATTATTTAGATAATCTAAAAAAGTCACCCCAGCATTTTCCTTAAAGAACCTAGAAAAATGATACTTACTAAAACCTGCCACCTTTGAAATCTCATCTAAATCAATACCATCTTGATAATTGTCTTCTACATATTCAAATACTTTTGAAAGTCTCCCCAGTTTCTCCATTTTGTGACTCTCTGACTCTTTAGAATATATACCTTTAGGCATATATCGAAGTAATATTCCAGCCAAATCATATAATCTTCCCTTTAAAAAAAGCTTGTATCCTTCTTTTGCTTCATTATGTTCCTTAATTAATTCTTGTATCTGTTTTTCCATGAGTGTATGCATTTGTGTTCCTGGGGTTAGATGCATAGATTTATTGAAGGTGGGCCGAATACCCTTGGTATCCTCATCCCCATAAAGGAAAGTATCATAAACGGACATTCTAAATTGAATTACAGCTCTTGTACTGAGTCCCCTTTCCTCAAAAAAACAATGCACAGCACCTGAACCTATAAAGAGTATATCTCCCTTATTCAAATTATATATTTCATTATTAATAGCTACTTTAACTAGCCCCTCTACTAGGTATATAATCTCTATATCTTCATGAAAGTGGTGAGGAGTACTTGAATACCCCTCATTTAAAAATAGTCTAAAAGGAAAATCCGGCTCTAATACTGTTTTCTCGAAGCTTCCCTGCATTATATCCCTCCATTACCTTCTATATTATATAAAACCACTTATAATCAAATAAGGTATACAAGCATTACTCGTATACCTTATTTGATAACTTCTACTATAATTCTATTTTAACTCTTTTTGTTCCAGATTCATAGATGCCACATATCATTTTTTGAGTTTTTATAGCCTCTTCCCCATTTATATCAGGCGGAAGACCAGCACTAATTGAAGAATAATAATTTTTTATTTGTTTAGTATGACTTACACCCCAATAACCCTTAACGCCATCTCCATAGCTAAAAGTCTCAGTGGTATTAGTATCCGCGATAAACTCTCTTCCATCATTAAGTTTTACATGAGCCCTATCTCCTACCATGGTTGCAATTCCTTTTTCGCAGTGAAGTTCAATTTCTACTGGTGAATCATAGGTATAGTAGTTTATAGCATGAAAAGCGGTAACCACTCCATTCTTGTATTTTATAACTCCTTCTGCAGAGTCTTCTACCTCTATTATTTCATGAGCTCTATTGCTTATATTTGCGTCAATATATTCTATGTCACTATCAACAAACCATCTCATTAAATCCATAGTATGAATAGCCTGATCAATTATAACTCCGCCACCCTCCATATCCCAGGTACCTTTCCAATCACTGTTACTATAATACTCGTCAGAACGATTCCAAGTAACCTGAAGTTTACCGGCTAGTATTTTGCCAAGTTCTCCAGACTCCAAGGTGCTTTTTATAAGTCTAGACCCTGGATTATATCTGTTTTGAAATATAACGCCAAGTGTAACATTGTTGTCTTTAGCTGCCTTTATCATAGCCTCTGCATCGCTAAGGTTAATAGACATTGGTTTTTCAGTTAGCACATGTTTCCCCTGGTTTGAAGCATATATAGAAACCTCTGCATGCAAATAATGAGGAAGACATATATGTACTACATCTATTTCCTCTTTTGAAAGCATCTCTTTATAATCCGTATAATAGTTACAATCATATTGCTTTGCTTTATCCATGGCCCTTGTCTTTTTAACATCACAAACTGCAACAATTTTTGTGTTTTCTATTTCCTTTATTGATCCTGCATGCATTGGAAAAATATTTCCACATCCAATAATAGCCACTTTAAATATTTTCATTTTTAGCATCTCCTAAATAGTACTATATCAATTTTCTTAAGTATTCGTTACCAATCTTTAAGCCTTCTTTTATCTTTTCTTCGCTGCCCTCATAATTTGGATCTTCATGTTCAATACTTACTACTCCCTCGTATCCTATTTCGTTTAACGTAGAAATAAATTTTTCCCAATTAACTTGACCAAGTCCTGGCATTTTAGGCACCCAAAAACCAGCCCCCTCAGTAGTACTTAACTGTTTATTAAATACTCCAAATTCTTTAAGTTTATCTTGGACAACCTCTGTATCCTTAGCATGCACATGGAATATTCGATCCTTAAATTCTTTGATTGGGTTAATATAATCTATAAGCATACCAACTAAATGAGATGGGTC
>JANZQE010000326.1:0-3092 GCA_038040705.1 Clostridium sp.
CTCAACTAGAAATAAGTAAACTTGGAGAGTTAAAGCATATGGCAAATAAGGCTGAAATAAAGGCACTACAAGCTCAGATAAATCCTCATTTCATATTTAATGCACTAAATACTATAATTTCATTTATTAGACTTAACCCTAACCGTGCAAGAGAGTTAATTATAAATTTATCTACTTACTTAAGATATAATTTGGAACAAGGAGAAAAACCTGTAGATATTTACCGGGAACTAGAGCAGGTCAAAGCGTATATAGAGATAGAAAAAGCAAGGTTTGGAAATAAACTTCATATAATATATAAAATTAATGATGATTTAGATGTTAAAATTCCAAGTCTTATTATTCAACCCATAGTTGAAAATTCTATTAAACACGGCATTTTAGAAGGAAAGGGTTCAGGTACAGTAATCATCGAAATTAAAAAAGTTGATGGTGGGGAAATTATGATAGTAATTGAGGATGATGGAGTTGGCATTTCAGAAGGTATCATAGAAAAGGTATACGCTGGGAAAATGAAAGAAAATAAAATAGGTATATCAAATGTTCATAATAGACTTAAATGTATTTATGGTGAAGGATTAAAGATAGAAAGGCTTGAAAATGGTACTAGAATTAAATTCAATATCAGGAAAATAGGGGAGTGATGATGTGAACTGTATTATTGTTGATGATGAATATCCTTCAAGAGAGGAACTAAAATATTTCATATTGAATTTTAGTAATATTAATATAATGGAAGAATTTGATGATTCTATTAAAGCGTTAGAGTATATTGAACAAAACAAACCAGATATTATTTTTTTGGATATTAATATGCCTAAATTAGATGGCATGGCATTAGGTAAAATTATTAGTCACTTTCCTAAACACCCTCTTATTATTTTTATTACGGCTCATAAAGATTATGCTGTAGATGCCTTTGAAATTCATGCTTATGACTATATATTAAAGCCCTATTCTGAAGAACGTATAATTAATATATTAAAAAAGCTTGAGAAGCCAACCGGTGGGAAAAACGTAAATAGTAAAATAACCCTTTGGAAAGATAATAAGATGATAGTAAGGCGTATTATTGATATTTCTTACTGCGAAGCAAAAGAAAGGGAAACATTAATTTCTATTAAAGGAATTCAATACAGTATAAATTGTAGCATTACAGAATTCTATAAAAAGCTTCCCAAAGAATTATTTTTTAGAAGTCACAGATCATATATTATTAATACTGATAGAATAATTGAAATAATTCCATGGTTTAACAATACTTTCATGATAAAGATACAGGGTGAGGAAGTAGAAATACCAGTAAGTAGAAGCAATATAATTGAGTTTAAACGAATAATGGGCATATGAAAGCACTTTATGTGCTTTTTTTGTTGTTTCATGTATGAAAGCGTATTCAACCCACAAAAATATATTACAATTTAGTTAACAAATAATTAGGAGGCGTTTAGATGGTTTCATTTATTTTAGCGATTATTGCTCTCATTGTAGGGTATTTTATTTATGGCACAATTGTAGAAAAAGCGTTTGGAGCAGACGAATCAAGGAAAACTCCAGCAGTGAGACTAGCGGATGGTGTGGATTTCGTAGAGCTACCAGAATGGAAAATTTTCTTAATTCAATTTCTTAACATTGCAGGACTCGGTCCTATTTTTGGGGCAATTGCAGGTGCAATGTGGGGACCAGTAGCATTTTTGTGGATTGTACTTGGATGTATTTTTGCTGGTGGAGTTCACGATTATTTCTCAGGAATGTTATCAGTAAGACATGATGGAGCAAGTATTCCTGAAGTTGTTGGTAAATATCTTGGTAAAGGCTTTCAAAACTTTATGAGGGTGTTTTCAATAGTAGTTTTAGTACTTGTAGGAGTAGTTTTCGTAATGGGACCAGCGGGTATTTTAAAAGGTTTAACTGGTATAAGTGTTACAACATTAATATATATTATATTCGCATATTACTTAATTGCAACAATGGTTCCAATAGATAAGCTTATTGGTAAAATATATCCTATATTTGGATTTGCATTGTTAGTTATGGCAGTTGGTGTTGGCGGTGCCTTAATTTTTGGAGGATACAATATTCCAGAAATAACACCAGCAAATTTGATAAACATGCATTCAAACCCAGGAAAAAGTCCAATATTCCCTATGTTATTCATAACCATTGCTTGTGGAGCTATTTCAGGTTTCCATGCAACTCAATCACCTTTAATGGCAAGATGTATAAAAAATGAAAAACAAGGTAAGAAAATTTTCTATGGTTCTATGATAGTAGAAGGTATAGTTGCATTAGTATGGGCAGCTGCAGCAATGAGCTTCTTTGGAGGAGTTGGAGAGTTAAATGCTACTATGGCAATAACAGGTCATAACGCAGCATGGGTAGTAAATGAATCTTCAATTAATCTACTTGGGAAAGTAGGCGGAATGCTTGCTATACTTGGAGTCGTAGCTTGTCCAATAACTTCTGGGGATACAGCATTTAGAAGTGCAAGATTAACTATGGCTGATGCATTTAAATTTAGTCAAACCCCTATTAAAAATAGATTTATGATAAGTGTTCCACTATTTGTGATAGGATTTATATTAACTAGAATGGATTTTGCAGTAATATGGAGATACTTCGGATGGTCTAATCAGACACTAGCTACTATAGTATTATGGACAGCGGGTATGTACTTGGTTAGTATCGGTAAAAAACATTGGATTGCAACGGTGCCAGCTACATTTATGACAGCGGTATGTACTTCGTATATTTTAATTGCACCAGAGGGTTTTAAACTATCTGGAGGCATTTCATACACAGCAGGAATAGTAGGAGCAATTGCAGCAATGGCAATTTTCTTAAGTGCAGCAAAAAAAAGACAAGCTAAAAGCAATGTTAGTATCTAAAATTTATTTTAAAATTTAAAATGACCTTAACATAAGTACTTATGTTAAGGTCATTTTTTTATTTAACACAATTTCACATAAGAATGATTAAAGATGGAGTCATCTTCTGTGTTCAACTAAATCAATTGCACCTAGAACTATGTGTGCTAGCCCAAAACCAATAACTCCGGCCTCTACCATAGGAATTACATTTTTCTTTTTCAT
>JANZQE010000327.1:0-3688 GCA_038040705.1 Clostridium sp.
TATACCTAATAGACCAATAAAAAACAAGTTCATTTGGTTGAAATTGTTTTGATATATTATATGGTATGAATAAAAAGAAAGAAAACTATTTAAAAAGTATTTATTATAACACTAAAAAACCAGGTTCTTTTAGCGGGGTGAACAAGCTCACCTTACAGATTAAAAAAGAAAATAAATTCAAATTTTCACAAGCTGAAATAAAGAAATGGCTCCAATCTCAAGAGGTTCATACAACCAACCGTCTTGTTCATCGGAAATTCAATAGAAAACAAGTAATTGCTCCTTATATAGATTATATGTGGGATGCTGATACAGCATCTTTTATAAATTATGCGAATAAGAATGATAAATATGGACACTTCGTTTTAGCAATTGATATCATGTCAAGGTTCATCTGGACTAAAGCTGTTAAAACCCCCTCAGGGAATGAAACAAAGAAAGCTTTTGAAGTTTTCTTTAAAAAAGGTAGAATTCCAGAACGACTCAGGTCAGATAAAGGAAGTGAATTTTTAAATGATAAAATGGAGAAGCTTTATGAGAACTTTAACATAAAACATTTTGTTACACAAAATGAATTGAAAGCTAATTATGCAGAGAGAGGAATCCAGACCTTGAAAGCAAAGCTAATAAGATATATGAGATCAAAACAAACTCATAGATGGATAGATGAACTAGATAATATTACTTCAACATATAATAATACTGTTCACCGTTCGATTAAACAAACCCCTGCTTCTGTAACTAAGGCAGATGAAATAAAATTATGGAGATTATTGTACACCTCAAAGAAACAGCTGACCCCTCCAAAGTCTTTTAAGTTTGATATAAATGATACAGTGAGGATTTCCAAGATAAGAAAACCATTCCATAGATATTACAGCGAACATTGGACTAATGAATTTTTCTACATTAAAGGGAGGAGTATGTATCAATATATACCTATTTATACTTTAGCAGATTACTATGGAGATAAAATATTAGGGACTTTTTATGAAAAAGAACTTCAGCAAGTGTATGTTGATAAAAACACAACATATAATATAGAAGAGGTAAAAGATGAGCGAATAAATAACAGAAAAAAGGAATCTTTAATCAAATGGTGGGGGTGGCCAACAAAATTTGATTCTTGGATTTTAACTAAAGATATTATTAATTTTAAAAAGGTTTAGTGTATTTATGTGAACCTGATTTCTGCTGTTGGGGTTAGTTATTTAAATACAGTTGTTGGTATAGAGCAGTTTAGTCCAGGTTGATATGTCAGAGAGAGAACATCGATTTTATTTCTCATCTGATTTCTCCACACAAGATAGAGTTTCAGGGAGTTTTACTATAAATTTACCATTTGTTTTAAATTTTGAAGGTGAATGGAAATGTGCGGTTTTAGACTTTTTCATAAGATCTGATAATTCTGATATTTATACATCACAGTTTGTTTATATTTTAGCTGATTTCTGTGAAACTTCCATTATCCTGCAAACTAAAGAAATCCCTATTCTAAGAAAGGTACACTTAAATGCAAGTGTACAATATTACGATTTTGCTAATCCTTTATACATTCGATTAAAACAAAATAGTCTTACAGATTTTGAATTAGTGTTTCTGGATAGTTCCTTACTCCCACTAACATTAACCAAACCAAGTAAAATCGAGTGTATGCTACATTTCATTAAAGATGAGTGAAGAATTTCAAACATGGAAGCATCATTTCATCCAACAAGCAAAGGGTCTTATCCCACATCAAAAGAGGTTTTATAAAGTTAGCATGCAACAAGGTAAAGGAGGTCCTCCAAATATCAAAATGGTTTCTCCCACTGAGCAGGTTGTGGAGAGAGCTAAATCGAATTTGGTTCAAGCTCCTTCTGTTTATGATCCAGTTACAGGGGTGATGCAACAAACAAGTGGGAGACATCTCAATATACCTACACATCGTAAACGTATAGGGAATATACTAAAAAATAAATCCGCTAAGAAAAGGAGGATTGTAAAAAAAAAGAAAACCTCAGCTAAAACTAGAAAAAGTAAGAAAAAAACCAAAAAAACATCTAGAAAGAAAAAAACAAATAAAAAAGAGATCTGAACCTAAAAAGAAAAGGAGGAATAATGGTTATATTTAAGGAGCAGCTCCAAAAATATTCATCATTCTCTCCACAACTGTAGAGAGGGATAGAACTCAGGAAATTAAAATGAGTTATGTTAATAATTTTCCCAAGACAGAATTTGGGTACATACCCGCTTTAGCTTTATTCGAAAAGCCATCAGTGAACAGTGGAGTTATAGGGTATAAATGGATACAGTACCGCCCCATATCTCAAATATCTAGTAATGGTAATTTACAATTTACCATATCTGGCACTTCAAACTACTATGTGAATTTGAAAAATTCATACTTACAAATTAAAGGTCAGGTTGCTAATATACAAACTCAAAAACCCATAACAAAAGTAGATGATGTAGCCTTGGAAAACCTACCTCTCCAGAGTCTTTGGAGTCAGGTAGATCTATCTTTTCAACAAAAGATAATTAATTCTCGAGTGGGTACTAATTATGCTTATAAAGCATATATCGACACTATTCTTAACAATTCCAGTGATGAGATGTTGAATCAGTTAACTTCACAACTATTTATTAAGGATGATGCAAAGTTTTTTGATCAACAAATCAATCAAGGATACAGATTAAGAAAAACATTCACAGCAGGAGGAAAGGAGTTGGAGATGGAAGGTCCACTATGTCTAGATATATGCCAACAGGAACGACTAATTATAAATGGTGTGGATATAAATTTAAAATTTTGGCCTAACAAACCAGCATTTGTAATGGCATCACAGAGGGAGGATTATTATTTTAAAATTAATGATGCTGTTCTAAATGTTTGTATGGTTGAGGTTTCCCCTGCCATATTAGTGGGTCATGCGGCAGCTCTTAAAGAATCACCTGCTTTATATCCCTATCAACAATCAGATTTCAAGGCTTTCTGTATTCCTAGTGGTCAATATGAACATTCTGTAGATAACATTTTTCAGGGGGATATTCCTTCTGATTTGGTTGTGGGACTGGTTTCCTCTAAAGCATACCAAGGATCTTATGATAAAAACCCCTTCAACTTCCATAATTATGATTGTAGTTATTGTGGGTTTTTCATAAATGGTGTTTCTACCCCCTCACAACCTTTCCAACCCCTCTACTCCAACGAACCAGATAAGAAGAGAGGGAAAAGAGCAGTTGGTGAGTCTGGAGCTCCTTCTGAGAGGGGAGAAACAGGAAATTTACCTCCTAGTGAGAGGGGGTCATCTTCACAAACTCCAACTGCTACAGCTGGTTCTAGTGGTAATGTTGCTTATGTAAATTCTTATCTCAGTTTATTTGGTCAAAAATACCATTCAGCTAAAAATATACCCATTTCTGTGGTTGAATACCCATTCGGGTATTGTCTTTACAAATTCCAAGTTAGCGAAAATGCAGTAGACGAAGAAGGGGAAAATGGGTTTGTTTCAATTCCACGTCGTGGTCATACACGTCTAACCTTAAAATTTAGAAAACCACTCACAGAAGGGGTTACTGTTATTAATTATGCACATTTCCCTCGCATTTTGCAAATTGACGAAACAAGAAACATCACTGTTTAAAAGAACTTGTCCATGAGAAAGTGAACATTTTAAGATTACGTAGCAAAAGGGGCAGTATGAAT
>JANZQE010000328.1:0-2863 GCA_038040705.1 Clostridium sp.
TGAATACAGTCATGTAATGAGTGATGGCTCAGTATGTTTCCATAACCAACATTGTATTGATTTCAGACAGAAGTTAATACAGGATTTCGATGCAATTAAAAGCTGGATTACTAAATATATAGTTAAAGAGGAAAAAGATAGTCATTATGAGCATCTAATCGTCAATAACGATGCTTTCGAAGGTAGCCATTACTCTTATCAGTTTACTGATATAAAAGAAAGCTTTAAAAAGGGAGAGTTTGGGACGGTTTCTCTCAAACCATTAACTAGCTCGCCATACTATAAAAGTCGTATGAGCAATTATTTAGCTCAAAGTTTTATTGACCATTCAAATTTTACGGTTAAAAATTGTGACTGGAACTCTCACTACATGAGTGCTAATCAGAGTGAGCAAGGACTGTATGTCTTTATTGAAGATACTCCAGCTGTTAACCAGCGATTTTCTCTTGATAACTGGAAAAGTTTCGAAAGTTTAGTTAGCCAAGATTTTCTACAGTATCTCTCCAGATACGTGATTAGTGTAAGAAGCACATATAATCGCAGATTACCAATACCTTTATTTATAGGTTTTCATACGAAAGATAAAAATGTACATTGGCAAGTAGCATTGATTAATATCGACGAGAGTATCTTTGAAGGTTCAACTGATATAAACGGTAAGTATATTTATAAACTGAAAAATAAGGATATTACATGGGCAGTAACAAATAACTCATCTTACTCTTATTTTTTTGGACGTGGGGCATTCAACAAAGCTTTAACTAATGCAAAGATACTGGTTATTGGTGTGGGTGCAGTTGGAAGTAATGTTGCTAAAACTCTAACGAGGTGTGGCTGCAGAGACATATCATTAGTTGATTATGATATTAAAAAACCCGAAAATATTTGTCGTTCTGAATATGAGTTTATATATGCTTATGCTAATAAGGTAGATGAGTTACGCTCTTTACTTTATAAAATATCACCTTTTATCGATATTATAGCTAGTGATAGTCTTTTTACAGAGTATTTGAAATCCGATTCTTACGTCGAACTTTTTGCTGATAATATCAGAGCAGAATTATCAAACTATGATTATATATTTGACTGTTCTACAGATGATGATTTAATGCATATTTTAGATAAAATTGATATTACATCCATTATCATTAACTTATCTATTACTAATCACGCTCAATCACTCGTCTGTGGTGTATCACCAAATACTTATAAGTTCGTTAGACATCAGTTTGATAATATTTTAGAAAATGACGTTGAAGATTTATATAATCCTTTAGGCTGCTGGAGTCCTACTTTCAAGGCTTCTTATAACGATATTTCCACACTTATACATTTTGCTCTAAAACATATCAATATCATGGTTAGTAACAAACAGCTGAATAGCTTTGTAATTAATCAAGATAATAATTATGAGTCTTTGAAAGTGAGTAAGTTTTGACTATTACCAAACACTACAAGAATTTGAAATTAGTAGTCGAAGATAGCTTGTTAAAAAGTATTTATCAGTCAAGCTGTGGACACTACCCTAAAGAGTATGGTGGCTTTTTGATTGGCAAATATTCTGATGATTTTACAACCTTGTATATTAAACAATCAATCACAGCAGATATTTTTAAGAGTAGTCGAATTGAATTTACTAGAGAGTCCAGCTATTTAAAAACAGAGTTTGAAAAATTGTTCATAAGTAAAGGACTCTACTATATTGGTGAGTGGCATACTCATCCAGATGGTGAAGCATATTATAGCTCAACAGATTTAAATGCCATGATTAGTATTGCTCGCGAAAAAAGCGTAAAAATTGATAATCCTATCTTACTTATATTGAGTATTACTAGCGATAGTTTGAAGGATTTTAATTTTTTTGTTCTTAATAATAATAGGTTAGAACTATATGAATAAGATTGCACTACCAGAGTTGTTTGCAAGCATGCAACAGCAAATGTCTGCTCAACTAAGTACTAATAGAGCTTTCATACATCATCCTGGTTCAAAAGGTGATTCATTAGAGAATGCATGGATCGAGTGGTTAAGAAGTTATTTGCCAAATCGTTATAGTATTGATAAAGCTATAGTTATAGACCACTTAGGAAACACTAGTCATCAAATTGATGTAGTTATTTACGATAATTACTTTACCCCATTTATCTTTACGCAAAATGGTTTCCACTATGTTCCTGCTGAGGGTGTGTATGCAGTATTTGAAGTTAAACCGGATATTCAAGGAAGTGTTAAAGGTTCTGGGAATTATATAACTTACGCAGGTGAGAAGATAGAAAGTGTTCGACGCTTGACTCGTACCTCTACATCAATGATTAATTCGGGAAGAACTTTTCCTCCTAGACCACTAACTAAAATTCTAGGTGGTATCTTAGCTACTACTAATACTTATGATAATCGTAATAATAAAACAATTGAGAGGCATATTAAAAGCTTGAAAGATCTTCAAGGTATAGATTTAGGCTGCGTTGTTGATTATGGCAGCTTCTTTGTTGATTATAATGGTGAGGAAAACACTGAAGAACTTGATTTTATTAAACGAATAAATGAGTACTATGAAAAAAGAGAATTTAAAGAATTACATTTTAGTCGACCTGAAAACTCCTTAATTACTTTCTTTATGCAATTAACTCAATATCTTCAGCAAGCTATAGGAACTATTCCAGCTATTGATTTGCAAGCTTATCTTGATGTTATTGGTGAAGAGATCGATAAAGAACTTTAAATATTTTTAAAAGAATTGACCAACTTTGCTTCAAAGAGGTCGTTTAGCCCCGACTATAGCGGTATCCTGCCAACGCTGATGGCGATGCAGTCTCAGTCTGGGAGTGGTCGCTCGAACGTTGGAACGCTACCAGACACAATA
>JANZQE010000329.1:0-3225 GCA_038040705.1 Clostridium sp.
GAGTATCAAGGTAGCAGAAGCGGCTAAGGTGATTGAGAATACCCAACGCGATGTCAATATTGCGCTGATCAATGAGCTGGCGGTAATCTTTAATAAGATGAATATCGATACCGAGGCGGTACTAGAAGCGGCTGGGACTAAGTGGAACTTTTTGCCATTTCGTCCGGGCTTGGTAGGCGGGCACTGTATCGGCGTTGATCCTTATTATTTGACGCATAAAGCACAGTCTCTCGGTTTACATCCTGAAATTATCTTAGCAGCACGTAGACTAAACGATAGAATGGGTGAATATATAGCTACCCAATTAATTAAAGAGATGGTTAAGAAGCGTATACAAGTTATTGGTTCTAAGATTTTAGTTATGGGGCTAAGTTTTAAAGAAAATTGCCCTGATATAAGAAATACAAAGATTATTGATATGGTTAATGCTTTAAAGGAATACGATTTAGATATTGATGTGTATGATCCCTGGGTTGATTGTAAAGACGTTGAACTTGAATATGGATTGAAGCCAATAGATGTACTTCAAATAGAAACATATGATGCAATAATAATTGCACTAGGTCATAAACAGTTTAAAGCTATGAGTATCGGAGAAATAAAAGCTCTGGGTAAGCGTGAGCATGTAATTTATGATCTAAAGTATATATTCTTTAATGATTCAACTGATTTACGTTTGTGAAAAAATCTATCAAGAAAGAGAGTGATATTTGAAAAATTTCTTCTATTTGATTGGCGGGACTAGCATAGCACAACTAGTAATAATATTAGCCTCGCCAATATTAGCTAGAGTATTTACACCTGAAGATTTTGGCAGTTTTGCTATCTTAACTACGGTAGTATATATTTTAACAGCTTTATCTTGTTTAAGATTAGATGTTGCAATACTGTCTTCTAGAAGTGATTTAGAATTGAGCTGGCTGTTTAAGAAATCATTAACCATTTTAGTAACTATGATAATGTTTATTACTTTGATACTATTTGCTTTCTATTATTTGATAGGTTCGTACTTAGAAATATTAATATTTATACCTCTTATGGTTTTTTTATCAGGGTTTTTTAATATATTAAACAACTTAACTTTAAGGTTGCAGAACACACATCTAAATGCAAAGTCGAAGATTATGCAAAGTGGTGGTGGAGCTTTAAGTCAATTGATATTGGGTTTCCAAGGGTTAGGTTTCAAAGGAATGGTCTTAGGGCAAATACTAGGCTTTGTTTACAGTATCACCTATCTCACTAAAAAAAATTTTTTACACTTTAAAAATATTTTTTTTGTCAGTAATAAAAGCTATAAAATTATAGATTATAAAAAATATATAATTTATGATTCTATAGGTGCTGTTTTCTCTGTAGTCGCTAATCATATACCCACCCTACTAATTAGTCTCTTATTAGGAAAAAGTTTTGGCGGTAGTTATTACATGGCATATAGAGTGCTTATGCTACCAGTAGCAGTAATTTCTATAAGTATTTCACAGTTTATCGGATCTAAATATACAGAGTGGAAAAGCAAAGGTGTATATCACAAAAATTTAAGCAAAATACTATATTGTTTGAGCGTATTAGTTTTCATTCCTAGTTTTTTACTAATAGATTTTTTACCAGATATATTTTCTTATGTCTTAGGAGGTCAATGGGTTCTAGCAGGAGAAATAGCTGCTATATCCATAATTTGGATTGCAGTGAAATTTATATTTGAGTCTCTGGTTATAACTTTTTCACTGGATAATGGCCAGAAAATAGGATTGCTTTTCCAGGCTTTCTTAACCTTAGTACGAGTTAGTGCAATTTTCATTGGATGGAGGTTAGGTTTAGATTCTTTTATAATAATGAAAATTTTTTGTATAATAAGTTTTTTGTCTTATTTTTTTGGATTGATTCTTATATCGTTTATTAATAAAATAAACATGTTGCTTTCGATTAAAAGTTTTGCGATAGGTGTTACTGGATATTTTTTTATATATATAGCAAGCGACAATTTTTTATTAAAGCTAATATTTTTAGGTATTTATACTTTAATATGGGCTTTCTTATCTAGAAATATGTTAAAAATAGCCAAAGATATTCTATTATGAAAATAAATAAAAATATTTTCTATTATTATTTTATTGCGTTTTTATTGTTAATTAACTTGATATCTGGAGGTGTTGTACCTTTAGGTCAGGATCAATCCAAAGACATAGTTAAGATGTCTTTATTGATAATAAATATTTTAGTAATACCTATGCTAGGAATTAAAAAATGTGATTTCAAGGTGTTAACTATTTATTTTTGCATTGCTTTTTTTACTCTAATAGCTTCTTCTTTAAGAACTAAAGAGCTTATGTATACTATAGAAAAATTAGATGCTATATTACTTGGTGTTCCTTTTTCGGTTTTAATAATATTAGGGCTGTATAATAAAATCGGTCTCATTGAACTTTTAAAAATATTAGTGAAAGTAGGTTTTTTATTGCTTTTAGCTACTTTTTTTTATAAGCTCATGTTTGGTTTTTGGGATAGAAATACGAGGTTTTTTCTTAATGGAGCCAATGTTTTTGGCTGGCTTATGGGTCTATATTTCTTAGCTTCTATATATATATATAGTATACATAGATTGAAATTATTTTTGTTTTTTAGTTTTTTCTTTCTTTTAGGTATATTCTGGTCTGAATCTAAGGGTACTTTATTATCATCTTTATTATGTGTCTTAATGATAGTATTTACACAATTTGAAGGTAGAAAAACCAAGACATTAGTGTTCTCTATTATAAGCCTATTTATTTTTTTTAACCAATTTATGCAAGAATATATTCAAAGTCATTATCCTGGTTCAAGATTGCTAGCTATCTTTAGGATTTTTAATGGAGAATTACAGGAGAGTGATCAGGGGTCGATAGGTGTGAGAAGTGAACTATTTTCTGAAGCTACTAATTTTTTTATAGATAATCCAATATTTGGTATTGGTTTAGGAAACTTTAAAGCTTACTCTATATCTGGTTTTGACTACCCTCACAATGCGCACATTGAAATATTTGCTGAAAATGGTATTTTTTTAGGTATTTTATATTTAGTGTTTTTATCTTACGCACTATCTGTATCAAGAGGATTCTTGAGAATTATTATTATTTATTTTCTAATGGTATGTACTTTTAGTGGAGATCTTGGCTATCTAAGATTTGCTTTTGTTTTTATGTTATTAAGTATTTGTATTAAGAATCAACTAAAATATTATGGTTACAG
>JANZQE010000330.1:0-5339 GCA_038040705.1 Clostridium sp.
CAACAGCCATTAATACTACTGAAATTTTTCTAATATTCATTATTTTATCCCACCTATTATTTCTCCTGTAGCCAACGCTACACAGACTTATTTATCTAATTTTCTTTTCATAAGCATTTTAGTAAAATAACTTAGTAAAAATATAAAAATAGCTGCTAGAACTATCATAGTAATTATCTTTGAATAAGAGCTGAGTTTAGACATCTCATTACCTAAAACTACATAAGCGATGGTTCCAGGTATCATACCAATGCCTGTAGCAACCAAAAATGGAGTTAATTTCATGTTACTTAAGCCTGCAGCGTAGCTTAAAAAATCAAAAGAAATAAATGGTAATAGTCTCCCTACCAATATGACCTTAACGCCCTGCTTATTACTTATTTCATCAACTTTTTCCCATAACCCTTTTGCTGATTCAAATTTTTTCACAAAAACCTCTCCAAAGAGCCTTGATAAATAAAATGTACCTAAAGCTCCAAGCATAGCTCCAAACCAAGATATTAAAGTTCCAAACCAAATACCAAAAACTGCTCCATTAGCTCCTGCAATTAAAAAAGAAGGAATTGGGGCTATAAATGATTGAAGAATCATAAGTAGAATACTTAATATTGGTGCTGCAATGCCCCAGGATCTAATTATATTTGCAATCTGCTCTATGGATCCCTTAGAGAGAATATCAATTATATATTCAAACCTTGCTCTGAATATATATATAAGCAATAATACTGTAATAAATGAGACCAAATAAATAGCATGTTTTTTACTTAACTTCTTAAACACCATTAAAATATCCTCCGAGTTTTTATTGCATTAAATCCCTTGAAAAATTAATTTGTCATTTTACTATATATAATTACTTTATAAAATCTTATGATGCCTGTTAAAAATATAATAGCGTTAAATACCATAAGTATTATATTTATATGGTTTTTAAATATTAACATTAAAGAGAATACTATAAATGTTTCAGTTCTCTCTGCTATTCCAGTATCATAATGCATGCTTTTTTTAGAATTATTCTTGAATAATGCCCCTGCTACAATAAATGTTGTAAAATTAAAAATCACTGAAATATAAAATAAAATGTATGCAATGTAATTCATAGGAGCAAGAATGGCGAATCCAAGAATTATAAAGGCCTCTACCATTCTGTCGAAAATAAGATCCATATAAGCACCGCTTGCAGAAGATTTGCCTGTGAGTCTTGCAACGCTTCCATCTAGCGCATCCAAAAGACCAGAAACCCACAATAAAATTAGTGCTACTATCGGTTTATTGAAACTTATAAATATAGCCGAAAACAAACCAATAACAAATGCTACTATTGTTATAACATTTGGTTTTATTTTAAAACGCACTAAAATTCTCGCCATGAAATTAAACATAGGCTCAAATCTTCCACGCAATCTAGTGTCAATCATTTTAACGCCCCCTTTTTCACTAAAAGTAGTTAAAGTGATTATAACATATTTTACAAGAGGAGAATCTAATTGTTTTTTACTTTCGCATTTTTGAGCAAGCCAAGCGCTTCTCTGAGCAAAAATAGTTGCATTTTCTTATTTCTAGGGGACCCCAAAGGGGCACCAAAAATTTTATTCATCATATTATGTAATCTACAAAAGCTTATAATTTGAGATCCGGAGGTGATTTAAAGTGTTTACACCTTTTATAATAAGTTTTAGAGAAGGTATAGAAATTTTCTTGGTTATAATTCCTCTAGTAGTTTATTTCAACAGAAATAAACTATATGGGATGACTAAAAGTGCATTGCTAGGTAGTGCTTTGGGAATGGTTATTGCAGCTATAACTGGCTTTATAATATTCTCACAAGTTGCTTTATTAAACGGTCCTGCCGGAGAATTGTTTGATGGACTCCTTGGGATAGTACTCGCTGGGTTAATATTATACAGCGTAGTGCTTTTAAGGAAAAATAAATCTTTTGACACTTTACCAAATCAACAATTTATTTCATTAAGTCAAAAGGGAGTATTTATTCTTGCCGCTATAACAGTTTTTAGAGAATTGTTAGAAGTAACATTATTTATTTTAACTAGCTCAGCTGTTTCACCATTACTACTGGTCGGTTCAACCGCACTCGGGTTAGTTTGCGCAGCTTTAATTGTTTATGTAGTATCTAGAGGATTTTCTAGTCTAAATATAAATGTAGTATTCTATACGCTAAATCTATTTTTAATTGGACTTGGTGCATACTACTTCGGTGATGGATTGGATGTATTATTTGGAAGCTATGTTCCTGAAGTTTTAAAAATAGGTATACTATTGTACGCAGTTCCTAGTTACTATATAATTATAAAAAATGATTTGAAGAAATATAATAAAATAAAATAAAAACAAGTCCCATTTGGCAAGATTCTAAATGGGACTTTAAATTTTCATTTGATAAAATATAATCATAACATATTAAATTTAGATAAAATTTCATCTATTTATCTAAAGTTTTAATGTATTCTCTCATCTGTTCAATATTCATTGCGCCAACGTTTTTAGAAATGATGTTTCCGTCTACATCAATGAAGTATGAAGTAGGTATTGCCGCTATATTATATTGAGTCGCTACACTCTGACTCGGATCTATAAGAACTTTAAAATTATATTTGTTACTATCAATAAATGATTTAACAGTACTTAAAGGCTCTCCTATTTCTATTGCAACGATCACCAAGTCACTATCTTTTGTTTCTTGATATAATTTTTCTATATCAGGCATTTCTTCTTTACAAGGTGGGCACCAAGTTGCCCAAAAATTAAGGAATACTTTCTTACCTTTTAAGTCACTTAGAGACACTTCATTTCCGTCAAGATCCTTTAATTTGAAATCTACAGCTTTGGTTTTAATAACGCTAGGATTTATTCCAATTGGTTTAGTAGAAGTTTTATTTTCAGTAGTGCCATTCTTGTCTGTATTTTCCACAGATGGGGTAGCTTTAGGACTTGATGCATTATAGTTCTTTACAGTGAAAATCGAAACACCTATAAGGACTACAGCTATAAGTACTATTAATGATTTTTTCATTTTAATTCGCTCCTTCAACTAAAAATTAATAAAATCTAAGTATTGACTTAATGTGGCTAATTTGTTCATGTAGATCATAACTCCCATTACTACCATTAAGACTCCACTTATTGTAGATATAATAGGAAGATATTTTGAATACTTTCTAAATTGTTTTGTAAAATTTTCTATGGCCATTGCAGTTAAAATAAATGGAACAGCAAGCCCAAGGGAATACATTACTAGAAGTAAAACACCTGTACCTATTGAGTTCATGCTTGTAGCATAGATAAGTATTGATGATAATATAGGGCCAACACAAGGAACCCAGCCTGTGGCAAAGGCCATCCCCATTATTACTGAGCTGAATGGGCCTTTAATTTTGTCGAAGTATAAAAATCTTTTTTCACGATAAAACAATTTTACTTTAAACACTCCAATGGTATGAAGGCCAAAAACAACAATAATAGTTCCTCCAATTTTTCTAAACAAATCCTTATGTGTAATTAGTAATTTACCAAGTGTGGTTATAGACAGTCCCATTAAAATGAAAATTATAGAAAAGCCTAATACAAATCCAAGGGATTTATATAAAGTAAATAATTTAGCTTTGTCATCCTTTAATTCTTCAATAGAAGAACCTGTTAAATAGCTTACATATGCTGGAATCAGTGGAAGGACGCAGGGTGACAAAAATGATAGAAGACCTGCTGAAAAAGCTAATAATATCGATATATCCGCCATAAGTAGACCGCCTCCCTTTAGAATTAAAATATTATGGATAAAAGAATAATATCATAAAATATAAATATTTTCTGTTAAATATTTTACAAAGGCATAAGTTAGTCACTATTTAAAAAAACCTTAGCAAATTAAATACAATTTACTAAGGTTTTTTTTATTCTGCCATTCTTCGGATTAAATTCTCATTTATGGTTCGTATCCACTGCTCGTTTAACTGATCACTAGTTCCAAATCCTTGCATAAATTCAGATTGTAACTGTAATGCAGAATTTTCCTCTTCTATCTGTTCCTGTATTAATGATAAACCATCTTCAGATATAGGCGTAGAATATAACCAACTTAATGTACCATGGTCGTTGTCAGCCTTTGCCTGTTCTGCAATAGCGTAAAGCATTGTAGTAGTTACAATCTCTGTAGCATAATATTTATTAAGTATTTCTTTTATATCTTTAAACTTACAGTGAGTATATGGCAATACATTTATTTCATATGGAGCATTTTTATCATCTAAGTAATTTATAATGTGTTTATAATGACCATACTCATCTTCGGCTTGTACTCCGAAAAATGATGCCCAACCATCCAAGTCTAAGTCTGAAAAATAAGCTTGTATGTTGCGATATATATTATGGTTATCAAATTCATGAGATATTTGCTCATTTAATAGATTTAATATTGTTTTCTTTAATAACATTTAATCACCAACCTTCAACTTAATATATTCAAAACGAATAAAATAAGAACAATAGTAGTAACTAAATATATTATATAAAAGACTATATTACCATCTTACTACTCCATTTCCCACATCTATCTCCAAAGCAGCCTACAGTTTTTTCTCCATCTTTTATTTCAATAACTTCACAATTATTTCCACAACCATTACATTCGATATTTCTAGGAACAAAATCACTAGTTGCAGTTTCGAAGCCTTTAAAATTTGTTTTCCCAGTCTTCATCAGCTCTTCTTTTCCAAGTATTGCTGCTCCTATAGCTCCCATTACGTCGTAGTGCTCTGGGACATAAATTTTTTCTCCTAAGGCACTTTCAAAAGCTGCTTTAATCCCTTTATTAGCTGCAACCCCACCTTGAAAAAATATTTTAGGTTTGATTTGTTTTCCTTTCCCTACGTTACTAAGATAATTTCTTACTAGCGCCTCACAAAGACCACCTATTATGTCTTGCTCTTTGTATCCAAGCTGTTGCTTATGTATCATATCTGACTCCGCAAATACAGCACATCTCCCAGCTATTCTTACTGGAGCTTTAGACCTTAATGCATACTCTCCAAAACTTTCAATAGGTATCTCAAGCCTTTCTGCCTGTCTATCAAGAAATGATCCTGTCCCTGCTGCACATACAGTATTCATTGCTAAGTCTGTAACTATGCCATTTTTAAGTAAAATTATTTTTGAGTCTTGACCTCCAATTTCTAATATGGTTTTTACCTCATTATCAATTTGGAGGGCTGCTACTGCATGAGCTGTGATTTCATTTTTTACTATGTCCGCGCCTATTAAAAAGGAGGCCATATGTCTACCGCTACCTGTAGTTCCAACAGACATTATTTCGTTGTTATAGT
>JANZQE010000331.1:0-2976 GCA_038040705.1 Clostridium sp.
AAAACTACCAACAAAACAAAGAAAGAAACGATAAAATAAATCTTGACTTCCAATAAAAACAAGGATAATATTATAGACAAGCCAATGAAAACAAAGCGAACAAAGTAAAAATCGTAAAAGGATGGGATTAAATGTATAATAAAGAGGAACAATTAAGGGATCAAATATGTGATATAGGAAAAAGAATTTATATGAAAGATATGGTTGCTGCTAATGATGGAAATGTATCCGCTAAACTAACTGAAGGGGTATTTATTTGTACACCAACAGGAGTATCAAAAGGTTTTATGAAACCTGATATGCTTTGTAAAATCAATGAAAAAGGTGAACTAATCGAAGAAAATAAATATGGATTAACGCCTTCTTCTGAAATGAAAATGCATTTAAAAATATATGAAAAGAGGAAAGATGTAAATTCTGTAGTACATGCACATCCTCAACATGCAACAGCATATGCAATATGTAATATACCGTTAGATAAACAAATTATGCCAGAAGCAACTATTTCACTTGGCATAGTACCTATAGCAAAGTATGGTGCTCCTTCAACAAATGAATTATCAGAATCTTTATTACCATTTTTAGAAGAATACGATGCAGTATTACTTGCTAATCATGGAGCCGTAACCTATGGAAAAGATGTTACAGCTGCTTATTATAAAATGGAATCATTAGAGTTTTATGCGAAATTACTATATTTATCAAACAATATTGGAAAGCCAATTGAATTTTCTTATGAAAGAGTAGAACAACTTCTAGATTTAAAAGATAATTATTACAAACCAGCAGGTAAACACCCAGGAGCAAAGTGTTTGATTAATTTACAAGCTAACTTTAAGAAGTAATACAAAGTTTAAATTTATTTCTTAATTTGAATAATTTGTATGTAATGATGTTTATTTAAAAATTAAGATGTATATGGTAAAATAGGCTCTAATAAAGATTTCTATACTTTACCTTAAAGAAACTATTTAAAATAAATTATTTTGTTCGTAGACATTTTGGTTAATTAAAAAAACGATAAAGAAGGTGATAGTGTGAATGAATTGAATTTAATGGCCGTGGATTTAGGTGCCAGTGGTGGTAGATGTATAGTAGGAAAATATAATGGGGATAAATTACATTTAAAGGAAATACACAGATTTGATAATTATTCTGTAAATGTTAGAAATTCAATGTATTGGGATGTTTTGAATATTTATAATGAAATAAAGAAAGGTATTAAGAAACCAAAAGAAAATTTAGTTTCAGTAGGAGTAGATACTTGGGGAGTTGATTTTGGTGTATTAGATAAATCTGGTCAACTTCTATGTAATCCTTTACGTTATAGAGATAAAAGGACTAATGGTATACCAGAGTTACTTTATAAGAGTATAACAAAACAAGATTTATATAAACAAACTGGTATACAACCAATGCAAATTAACACAATATTCCAATTATATTCTATGGTAGTTAATAAATCGCCAATATTAGATAAAATAGATAAACTTTTATTTATGCCTGATTTAATTAATTATTTTTTTACTGGAATAAAATCAACAGAATATTCAATAGCAAGCACTAGCTCTTTATTAAACCCTTATGAGCGACAATGGAATAAAAATTTAATAAGCCAGTTAGGGTTTAATGAAAATTGGTTTACGCCTAAGATCGTTTCTTCAGGAACTATTTTAGGTGAACTATCTCAAAAGGAGTATGAAAAATCTAATTTAAAAAACACAAAAGTTATTGCAACAACATCTCATGACACAGCTTCAGCAGTTGTTGGTATTCCAATGTCACATAAATATTCAGCATATATTAGTTGTGGAACTTGGTCTTTAGTAGGTATTGAACTTAATGAGCCAATAATAAATAAATTCACTAGCGAAACATCTTTTACTAATGAGCGAGGAATAGATGATACAGTAAGAATGCTAAAGAATATAACCGGATTATGGGTTTTACAAGAATGTAAACGATATTGGGAAAATAATGGAGAAAAATTCAGTTATGATGATATGGTCAATATGGCTAGAAATGTTAAAAAGAATAAGTCATTTATAGATCTAGATGATATTGTATTTTTATCACCTAATAATATGCCGAATGAAATTCAGAAATATTGTAAAAATACAAACCAAAAAATTCCGAGTAGTATACCTGAAATTATATTATGCATATTAGAAAGTTTAGCTTGTACTTATAGAAAAACCATTGAAGAAATAGAAATAGCTATAAATCATGATGTGGAAGTAATTCATATAGTAGGTGGAGGGGCTCAAAATGCATTACTTTGTCAATTAACTGCTAATATATCTAAAAAGCATGTTATTGCAGGGCCTATAGAAGCTAGTTCAATGGGGAATATACTTGTTCAAATGAAGGCTTTAGGAGAGATAGAAAACGTTTCTGATCTCAGAGAAATAGTAAAAAGATCATGTAGTATATCTGAATATTATCCTGGAAATCAAGAATATCATGAAGAAATTTATTATAAATTTCAACAAGTAAATAAATAGAATCTAAAAGTGTAACTAACAAGTAATAGCATGAAATATAAGGGGAGCTGATCCAAATGTTAAAGGGAATACCAAATATATTATCGCCAGAATTATTGAAAATATTAATGGAGATGGGTCATGGTGATGAAATAGTAATATCAGATGGAAATTTTCCAGCGAATACAAATGGTAAAAGAGTAATACGATGTGATGGACATGGTATACCAGAAATATTAGATGCTATATTAAAATTATTACCATTAGATTTATATAGTGAATACCCTGTTGCACTTATGGAAGTTGTACCTGGAGATAATGTTGTAACAGTAATTTGGGATACTTATAAAGAAATAATAGCAAACCATGAAAAAGATACTAAGATTGAAATGGTTGAGCGATATTCTTTTTATGAAAGAAGCAAAGAAGCATATGCAATAATTGCGTCAGGAGAAAAAGCGTTATATGGAAATATAATATTAAAAAAAGGTAT
>JANZQE010000332.1:0-2643 GCA_038040705.1 Clostridium sp.
CTTTCTAGTATAGATTTACGTCTTGTAAGTTCTCTTGCTTTTTTAGCGGCATCGCGGGCTCTAGCTGCATTTAATGATTTGTCTATAATGTTTTTACCAAGTTGTGGATCTTCCTCTAGAACATTACTGATAGCCTCACCAACAATACTATCAACTATGCCCCTTACTTCACTATTCCCAAGTTTAGTCTTTGTTTGACCCTCAAATTGTGGGTCGGTAAGCTTTATAGATACTACTGCTGTTAGACCTTCGCGTACATCCTCACCAGACAAATTTTTATCATTTTCTTTTAAAAATCCAAATTTCTTAGCATAGTCATTTACTACTCTTGTTAGTGCATTCTTAAAACCAACAAGATGTGTTCCGCCTTCTACTGTATCTATATTGTTAGCAAAAGAAAATATGTTTTCTGTATATGTGTCATTGTATTGTAACGCTATTTCAACAATGTAATCATCCTTGCTTCCTTGCATATATATAGGTTCTGGATGAATTTTACCTTTATTTCTATTTAAATATTCTACAAAGGATTTTATTCCTCCCTCGTATATAAATTCTTGCTTTTTATCTTGTCTTTCATCTTCTAGAGTTATTCTTATCCCTTTATTTAAAAAAGCTAATTCTCTAAGCCTTTGAGAAACTGTTTCATAATCAAAATCGATTTCCTCGAAAATTCCTGCATCAGGAGTAAAAAATATTTTTGTACCATGTTCCTCTGTAGTCCCTATTTTTTCAAGTGTACTAGTAGTTTTTCCTTTTGAAAATGTTTGTTTCCATATTTCACCATCTATTTTAACTTCTACTTCGCAAACTTCAGATAGTGCATTAACTACTGATGCTCCAACACCATGAAGACCACCTGATACTTTGTAAGCTCCACTACCAAATTTACCACCAGCATGAAGTACAGTCATTATAACTTCTACGGTAGGTATTTTCATTTTATGATGCATTCCTACAGGCATACCTCTACCGTCATCTATAACTGTTATAGAGTTATTTGCGTGTATAAACACATTAATATTCTTACAATAACCTGCCATTGCCTCATCTATGCTATTATCTACAATTTCATAAACTAGATGATGGAGCCCACGAATACTAGTGCTCCCTATATACATACCAGGCCTTTTTCTTACTGCCTCTAACCCTTCAAGTACTTGTATTTGACTTTCGTCATAAACATTATTTAATTCCATGAAAAATCCTCCTAATTTACTCTAAAGCTCATAATATATAGTTTCTGTTCTCTTAGATAGCGTTTGTGATGATATTGGCGATAGAAATATTTTACTTTTTTTATCTACCTCTGCTATAACGAACGATTTAGCAATATTTTTTGTTATGCGCTGCACAAAACCATCTTCTTCCGCCATTCTTAAAAATTGATTAGTGTCTGAACTGTACATAGTAGTTTCCATGTCAAATATACCTATAATGTCTTTTATAGGTACTACTATATTTTCTCCTAAATGTAAAAACATACAACATCCTCCTTAATAATCCATACTAACACGTTCGAATCTATGTAATTTCTTTTACTTCACCTGATATAACCTCAAATACCTTACTTTCAGAATTTAAATGTTTTCTTATATCATTAATTCCTGTGCAGGTAATTAATGTTTGAACTTCTTTTATAGAATTTAATATATATTCTTGCCTTTTTGTATCTAATTCAGACAAGACATCATCAAGTAATAATACTGGATATTCTCCGGTTAATTCTTTTATTATTGCTAGTGCGGAAAATTTAATGGTTAAAATCGCAGTTCTTTGTTGTCCTTGAGACCCAAATACCCTAGCATCGTTGCCATTAATATCTATAGAAAAATCATCTCTATGAGGACCTATTGATGTGGTTTTAATGTCTATATCTCTTTTTCTGTTTTTACATAAAAGTAAATACAATTTTTCTTGTATTTCATTAAGCCCCTTTATAGGTGTTAGATATTTAATCTCTATTGTTTCACTTTTAGAAGTTATATCACTATGTATTACTTTAGATTTTTCATTTAATTTTTCTACATAGTTAATCCTATCTCTTATTATAATTGCACCAAATTCGCTAAGCTGCCTGTCATATACATCTATAATATCAATATTTGTATTCCATTTTTTCAAAGTTGAATTTCTCTCATTTAAGATTTTCTTATATTGCGTCAAGATATAGTAGTAATTACGGCTTAACTTACAAAGTTCTATATCTAAAAATTTTCGTCTGAATGATGGCGAATCTTTAATAATATTTAGGTCTTCAGGAGAAAACATAACTACGTTAAAACTTCCTACTAGTTCAGAGAGTTTTTGAACTTTTATAGAATTAATATTAATGCCTTTTTTACCTTCTTTAAAAATTTTTAGTTCTATTTTTTTATCGAGTCTTGTTTTACATACATAAATTTTTATATATGCGTCTGCTCCACTCCATTTTATTAATTCCTTATCTCTATTAGTTCTATGAGATTTAGCTAGGCTGCAATAATAAATCGCCTCCAAAATATTTGTTTTACCTTGGGCATTATCTCCTACGAATACATTAATTCCTTTATTAAGTTCTATAACTAGTTCATCATAATTTCTGAAATTTTTAAGTTGTAAATATTTTACATGCATATAATCACCTACAGTTATTATAGCATA
>JANZQE010000333.1:0-5536 GCA_038040705.1 Clostridium sp.
CTTCTACAATTATCCTGTATAAGCTGTTCATCCATTACATAAAGAGGTGTACCATATGCCTTAGCTAGATCGTCCGCACTAACCCCTGCAATACTTAATCTATTATTATCATCCTTTATATCACCAAAAAATTTCAATTAACTCCCTCCCTTTAACTTTCTTGTTTATAAATTAAATTCCTTTGCAATAAACTGTATAGCTTTTAATTTATCTTCTGTTTTAATAGCACAAGTAATTCTTATTTCTGATGTAGTAATCATTTTGATTTCTATCTTATTTTCGTTAAAAACCCTGAACATTCTAGCCGCTACTCCAGACGTAGTTTTCATTCCAAGTCCTACCATGGAAAATTTAGTTATGTCCTCGTCAACTATAACATTATTATCAACAATCAAATCATCTATAATTTTTAAGCTTTCCTTTAAGCTATCTTTAGGAATTGTAAAGGATACATTCATTTTTCCATCCATAGATGAAGTTTGACTTATCATATCAATATTAATTCTTTTATACCCTATATTTTCAAAGATAGTAGCTAATATATTCACATCTTTAGGAATATGTTGCAGAGTTACTGCCACATCCTCATCGCTAGTCGCTATTCCTGTTACTGGTTTTTTTTCCATGTTCATATTTTTTACCTCCTGAATTAAAGTCCCCTTAATATTACCATTACTGCGGCCCACATAGATAGGTATACCATATTTTTGAGCAAGCTCTATAGACCTTGAGTGCATTACTTGAGCTCCCAAACTTGCTAGTTCTAGCATTTCTTCATACTCTATTTCATCTAGTTTCTTAGCCTCTGCGTATACTCTAGGATCCACACTATATATTCCATCAACATCCGTATATATTTCACAGCTACCACAAAGTTTCACAGCCAATGCTACGGCAGTGGTATCTGATCCGCCTCGTCCTAGTGTGGTGACATCACCATCTCCATTTATTCCTTGAAAACCAGCAACTATTACAATCTTGCCTTCTTTTAAACTCTTTTTAATCTTCTTATCCTGTATATCTTTAATTAATGCTTTACCATATTGTCCACTAGTCTGAATCCCTATCTGATGTGCAGTATAGCTTATAGCATCGTACCCCAGACTTTTAATTGCCATGGCTAAAAGTGCACTTGAAATTATTTCTCCTGTTGATAATAGTGCATCTAATTCCCTCTTATCAGGTTCCTCCGTTATGTTTTTCGATAATGATAATAAATCATCTGTAGTATCCCCCATAGCAGATACCACTATAACTAAATCTGTGTTTTGCTTTTTTCTATCCACTGCCACTTGTGCAATAGCTTTAATTTTTTCTGTCGTACCTACAGATGAACCACCATATTTTTGAACAACTACTCCCATAATTTAACCACTCCGATCAATATCTAGTGCGCCGCATAACTTGTACACTGATTAATTTACCTTATTTAATACACCGTTAATGTTTCTACATTTATTTCCAAATCGTTTTTCAAAAAAAAATAAATGCAACAAAGGAACACCTTTGTTGCATAAAATACATGTTTTTATACAAACTTCGTGTACCTTGTAGCTCTCCACTAAAAATCAGTGACAAGTGTACACATATTATGTGCATACCCAGAAAATATCTTTACATATATTTTCTTCGGCCGTATCTCCTTTTCTTATTCATCTTAGCTTGTCAGCTCCAAATAAGTACTCTTAGATACAGCACCTCTACCCTAGGTAGTTTATCTTTTAAATTAATTATTAGTTTATCACAGTATGATTATAAACACAAGTAACTAATATATCCTTTATTATAATAAATTATTATAATTTAATACTAACCAATTACGTCATATCCGAATATTATATATTGATATAATTATATGGAGTGTGATTTTATGAAAGGTACTATTAAAAATATTTTTCCTGGTGGCAATACTTCAAGGGGCTTCCATTCCTTCTATAGCTATATAATAAGTCAGGATGAAGCACGAAGAATAATATGCATAAAGGGCGGACCTGGAACTGGCAAGTCATCCTTAATGAAAAAAATCGGTATATACTTTAACGAAAAAGGATACAACATAGAATATCATCACTGCTCTTCTGATAATAATTCACTAGACGGGCTAGTCATTAAAGGACTTAACGTGGCAATACTAGATGGAACCTCACCTCATGTAGTAGACCCTAAAAATCCCGGTGCAGTAGATGAAATTCTAAACATGGGAGATTGTTGGAATGAGGAAGGTTTTAAGAAATCCAGGACTAAAATAATAGAGATAAACCAAACAGTAGGTAAAACTTTCAAAAGAGCATACAAGTTTTTTGGAGCAGCCAAATTAGTTTATGATGATTGGTATACCTATAATAGCGAAGCCTTAAACATTAATAAATTGAATTTACTAAAAGAAAGTCTAAAAGAGTCATTATTTACTACCTCTCCATCTAATATAGGCTCTGATAGGCATTTATTTGCTACAGCTTTTACACCAAACGGAATTATAACCTATATAGAAAACTTAGCCTCGGATTATAAAAATATTTATGTATTAAAAGGTGGTCCTGGTACTGGCAAGACAAATGTATTAGCATTTTTATCTGATGAGGCCTTAAAGAGAGGCTTTAATGTAGAAATTTTTCATACACCTCTCATTCCAGAAAAAATTGAGCACATATTGATTCCAAACTTAAATGCTGCAATTTTGACCTCTAACGAAATAAACAATCTAGTTTTTCCAGGTACTATAATTGATATGAATGACTGCTTAGACCCTAATACTCTTCAAAAAAACAAAAATGAAACTGAGTATGATGCAGCTGAATTTTATACACTATTAAACAAGGGTTTAGCAACAATAAAAGAAGCTAAAGTACTACATGATGAACTTGAAACTTTCTTTATACCAAACATGGACTTTTCTAAATTAGATGCAGTGTTCGAAAATATTATTAAAAAATAGACGGATATGAAAGTGATTATTTAAATAACAGATAAATTTCCAAGATTTTTTTCTTACACAAAGAGCTGTGGTTATCCACAGTTCTTTGTACTTAATGCACACTTTTTCGCACTTAATCCACATGTATTTTGGAATTTTTTTTATAATATGCTATAATATTATAATATTTAAGTTAAAATCATCGGAGGTAATGTAATGGAAAAATCAAAAGTATATTTTACAAACTTAAGAACAAAGCCAGGTTATAGTCTACTCACTAAACTTCAAAATCTTGTAGTTGAAGCTGGTATTAAAAACATAGATTTTAAAGATCAATTTGTAGCTGTAAAAATTCATTTTGGAGAGCCAGGCAATCTTTCCTACATAAGACCAAACTATGCTGCTACAATTGTTAAACTTGTAAAAGAACTTGGTGGCAAGCCTTTTCTTACTGATGCAAATACTTTATATTCCGGGAGAAGATCAAATGCAGTTGACCATATTGAAGCAGCAATGGAAAATGGTTTTAATCCCATTTCAGTTGGTTGTAATTTAATTATAGCCGATGGACTAAAAGGTGGAGATTACAGAGAAATTCCAATAAACCAAAAACATTGTAAAACAGCTAAAATAGGTTCAGCAATTGCAGATTCAGATATTGTTATTTCTATGACCCACTTTAAAGGACATGAAATGACTGGCTTTGGCGGTGCACTAAAGAATTTAGGTATGGGATCAGGTTCCGTTGGTGGAAAGCTTGAAATGCATTCTGCATCTAAACCCTTTATGAAAAAACATAACTGCGTAAGCTGTGGAATGTGCATTAAAAATTGTCTACATGAAGCAATTACCTTTGATGAGAATAAAAAAGCAACAATAGATTATGATAAATGCGTAGGCTGTGGCCAATGTGTTGCAGTATGTCGCTTTAACTCTGCCACAGTAAAGTGGAACGAATCTGCTGATAGCGCTAATGAAAAGATTGCAGAATATACCTATGCCGTTATTAAAGATAAACCAAATTTCCATATTAGCTTTATCATGAATGTCTCCCCTAATTGTGATTGTTCACCAGAAAATGATGTGGCAATTATTCCAGATATCGGTATGGCTGCATCCTTTGACCCTGTAGCCTTAGATCAGGCCTGTGTTGATATGGTTAACAGTGCAACTGCCTTAAATTCAACTGAACTTTCGGATAGACATTATCATGAAGGGCAAGATAAATTTTCTCATATCCATCCAGATACAAATTGGAAAGTAGGACTAGATCATGCAAAAACTATTGGCGTCGGTACTGATGAATATGAGTTAGTAATAGTAAAATAAAAAAAGTGCTATAAAACTTGCAAAAGGGAGAAAGTAATTACATTATCACTTTCTCCCTTTATCATTCTTTTATACTTTAAATTTTTCAACCTCTTCATTTAGTCCCCTAGCCATATCATTTAACTCTTGGGATGTATTAGAAAGTTGATTAACAGCCTCTGACTGCTTCGTAACTGAAGCTGATATTTCTTTTGTAGATGCTGATACTTCTTCGGATACAGCTGCCAATTCTTCAGCCCTACTTTTAATAATCTCTTTTTCTTCAACCGAACTATTTAGAGCCTTATATGCTTCATCAATCTGAGGCATTGTGCTATTAACCTCAGTCTGAATATTCTTGAAGGAGTCAACAGTACCTTCAATTATTCGCATTTGATTACCGAGTTTACCAGATAAAACTACCGTTAACTCTGAAACCTCTGCAGTACCATTACCTACTAATTGGATAAGCCCATTTATATTCATTGATGATTCTAATACTTGCTTTGAAAGCTTTCTTATTTCCTCAGCAACTACAGCGAATCCTTTGCCATATTCTCCTGCTCTAGCTGCCTCTATTGCTGCATTTAGTGCAAGAAGATTAGTCTGTTCCGCCACATTATTTATAACATTTGTTATTTCACCTATTTTACTAACGTTAATGTTAAGAAACTTAATACCATCCTCCGTATGCTTAAAGGAATCTGTAACATCATGAATTGATTCGACTAGCTCTTCGAGTTTTACAGCTCCACTATCAGCACTTTCTTTAATTTCAAGGCCACTTTCAGATAATATCCTGACTTTATCTTGAATATTATCTAGCCTTTGCCCAAATCTATCTATAACTACTGCAATTTCGCTTATATTTGCTGTCTGCTCATCTACGCCTTTAAACACACTATCTATAGCTTGTGATACTTCTTCACTAGAAGCTGCTGCTTCTTGCCCCGAAGCTGATAACTCTAGAGATATTTTATTAAGACCAGATACAGTATCTTTTATATGTGCAATTGTATTTTTTAAAATATATACACAGTCATTTAAGCTCTCTGTAAGATTTTTTATTTCATCCCTGCTTTTGCTTTCAAAACTCACTGTCAAGTCTCCCCTTGAAAAGTCTTGAAGTTTATCCACTATTTTAGTTAGTGGCTTGGAAATATTTTTAGAAATAATAAGTCCAAGTACAAATGCTAGTAACTGAATAGCTAAAGATACTGCTAATGTCTGCATAATACTCTTTTGTATTACACTATACATATTTTCAAGAGATATTCCAATGTTAAGAGTACCTACCAGTTTGGAATCTTCATA
>JANZQE010000334.1:0-3055 GCA_038040705.1 Clostridium sp.
TGTAAAAATAGCATCAATTTGTTCCTTAATAATTACGTCGTCTAAGTCTCGAACTGCAAAAACTCCCATGGTATTCTGTGCCGTTATCGCTGTGATAACACTCATTCCATAAACTCCATTTGCACTAAAACTTTTTAAATCTGCTTGTATTCCTGCTCCTCCACAGCTGTCTGAACCTGCTATAGTTAAAACTTTTTTCATTTGTTATTCCTCCTGTTTTTTATCTTTTTCTTAAGCTTCTTTATTTACATTAGTTATTTTTTTGAAATCTAAGACCCTTAGAATAAAAAATGCTATTATACTTCCTCCAATGGTGCTTATTAAAAATGGTGCTACAAAAAACAATGCCCCAATTTTTTTGCCCATAATAAAATTAGCTATTGGGAATGCTAATAGCCCTCCTAAAATTCCTGTTCCAAATACTTCTCCTACTATAGCTAATAAATTATTTTTACTTTTCCTATATAAAATTCCAGCTAACAGTGCTCCAATCATACTTCCTGGAAAGGCTAGAAGAGAACCTGTCCCTAATATATTTCTAAGTAAGGATATGCAAAAAGCTATAGCCACAGCATAGGCTGGACCTAGAATTACCGCTGATAAAATATTAATTGTATGTTGAATGGGGAAGCATTTTGATACTCCTACTGGTATAAAAATAATATTACCAGCTATTACTCCTATAGCTACTAGAAGTGATGAAACCGTTATTTTCTTAGTCTTCACTATTGACCCTCCTTTATATCATTTAAAAGAACAACACAAAAAAACACAAACCCATAGGATTTGTGTTTAAATTATCATGCTATATAAAAATATACATATATAATACGCCCTTAAACAACTTCCTACGCTGGCATTATCCAGTTCAGGTTATTAGGGTTAAAGAATTGCAGTTCTTAATCTCAGTTGGCTCATCCAACTCCCCTGTGCTAGGTTATTCTTTTTTATTTTATGTTATTATAATAACATAAAATAGTTTTAATCACAATTTATATTTATTTTTTTCGAGTCTTAATCCATAATGATTAGGAGATACATTTACACTTTCGATTGTTCTAAATCCTGATTTATTACAGAATTCCATCATTTCTTCTATAGAAATTCTCTCGGTAATAGAAGGTCCCATATCCATTTCTCTTTTATCCCAGTCTATTATTAAAAAATAACCATCATCTTTTAATACTCTTTTAACTTCATTAAAGTATTTTGCTTTGTCTAAAACCTCGTGAATAACATTGCTTATAAGTACATATTTAAAGCTATTATCTTTTACTGGGAAATAATATTCTTCGCTTTTAATAAATTCTATATTATTAATTCCTACTGCCTTAACCCTTGCAAAATCTAAAATCTCTGGAACTATATCTAGTCCTATAACTTTATTATTTATAAGAAGTTTTGAAGCTGGCACCGTAAAATAACCTATACCACAACCCACATCTAATAATGACCCATTATCCTCAATTTTAAATTTCAAAAGTGTTTCTTCAGGAGGCATCGTCCTTCTTCTTTCTGGATTATCTAATTTTTTTATATTTTTAACATTAAACTTATGCATTTAATCCCATCCTTTAGTTAGTTGATTTTTTTACATTTCAATTTCATAGGGCCAGTCAATTATTCCCCCTAAATTATATACTTTTTTATATCCCTTTTCTATTAATATATCTGCAGCAGCACTGCTTCTACTCCCACTTCTGCAATATACAAATATAGTTGCTTCCTTATCCTTAAGGCTTTTCTGCACCTCGCTCGCAAGTGTATCTAAAGGCATTAATATAGCTTTTTCAATGTGACCAGTTTCATATTCTTCCTTTGTTCTTACATCTAAAAGTATAATTTCATTTTCACCATCAAGCCTGTTCTTAGCCTCTTCTGGGGTTATATTGACAATGCTAGCTTTTAAGGGTTCAGTTGTAGCTTCATTATTGCTTTTATTGCTACAGCCTGAAAATACTCCCAGCAAAAGTAAGATAGCTATTAAAAAAATTGTACTTTTAGTCTTTAATTTTATACGCACGGTTAATCCTCCTTAATCTAAATAGACATCGAATCACTTTTAATTATACCATATAGGGGTATAATTTAAAGTTATATTTACTAATTTTTTTTGAATAATATTAACAATTGGATTTTCGAAAATTTTTAATCACATATAAATATTCCAATCTTTTCATCTATATTAAAATCAAAAATGGGTAGACTAGAAAATGTATTAGATACATGAAGTATAAATTAATTTTAGGAGGAGATTTATTATGAATAAAAACAGTGTAGAAGAAACTAAAAAATTAAATGAACAATCTAGATCCAATGCAGGTGCAAGTTCAAATGTTAACTCAAATGCTGGAATGACTAGTAGTACTGGTGGTGCTTCTAATGCATCTGGTATGTCTAGCGTTTCTAATTCGTATGGTATGTCTAGTAGCACTAATGATTCTGCTTTAGAAGAAACAAAGAGGTTAAATGAACAATCGAGAGCCAATGCAGGTGCAAGTTCAAATGTTAACCCAAATGCTGGAATGACTAGTAGTACTGGCGGTGCTTCTAATGCATCTGGTATGTCTAGCGTTTCTAATTCGTATGGTATGTCTAGCAGCACTAATGATTCTGCTTTAGAAGAAACAAAGAGATTAAATAAACAATCAGAAGCAAATAAAGGTAACTGTTAATAATAATTTTTAAGGCAGGATAATCCTGCCTTAATTTACTTTATACATAATTGCAATTGTTTTATATTTATTTAAGTATCTTTTATTATTTTAGTCGTAATGATATAATGATTCTTATACTAAGAATAATACATTTAAAATAAGAAAGGTGCAATATAATGAAAATTTATAATTCTGAACGCGAAGAAATCGAAAATATATATGGTAAGGTAAGTCCCTTTGAACTTAAAGACAAGTTGATAAGCCTTGCAGAAGAATCCAATAAGAATAGTACACATTCATTACTAGATGCAGGACGAGGTAATCCAAATTGGATTGCAGCTACTCCTAGGGATGCTTTCTTTACCTTTGGCCATTTTGCTGTGGAAGAATCTAGAAAA
>JANZQE010000335.1:0-7134 GCA_038040705.1 Clostridium sp.
GTTCTGGCGCTTTTAATTTTCCTTCTTCTCTCAATTTATCATCTACAATTTCCCTATTTATTATCACCTCTTCCATATTACATACATTCGTTTGTCCAACCCATTATATTTTTATATGAGCGTAATGTCAATGGCTTTATCTATTCTTAACAAATCGTATTTATTTAATCACTATATTATATGCATTGATTAAATAAAAAGTTAATGGAAATTATTTATTAAAAATCCGCAAAATACATAAATTTATACTATATTTATTTACGTATTCCGCGAATATTTTTTTACCTATATTTTAATCTTTCAAGTTTGATATAAAGTTTTCAATACCTTCCATCGCTGCCTTTTCGTCTTCTCCATCGATTCTAATGGTTATTACACTACCTTGTATTAATCCTAGTGACATAATGTTTATTATACTTTTAGCGTTGGCTGTTTTATTTTCAGTAACGATTTTTACATCACTTTTAAAAGTGCCTATTAATTTAACAAGTTGTGATGCTGGTCTTGCGTGTATTCCTGTATTATTTACTATTGTTATACTTTTTTCTATCATAATTAATATACCTCCAGCTTTATTTGAAGTTAGCTAGTAAAAATCTTTCTGCTTCAAGACACCATAGTCCATTATTACTGGTTACTATTTTAGCGAGTCCAGCAAATAGTGGACTTGTTTTTCCCTTTTCTTCAAAATTTTCAATATCAGTTAATTCCATTTCAATATTTGTGTAGATCAACTTTTTACCTCCAGGTATTTTAGGTAGATCTAAAGTTGCCTTGGAAACGCTGTCAAGGCCTCCTATATGAGTAAACATAACAGCTGGATTTATTATTTTTGCAGCTGACATCTCTAATGATTCAATCATATCATTAGTATTTCCTCCACTGGTTCCTACTATATGTGCAGAAGTATAGTGTACGTTGTAAAAATTAAATTTTGCTGAGAATTTATTATCTGTAGGGCCTGCAAAGAAGTTAAGGCAACCATCTCTTCCAAGTATGCTATCTCCAAGTTCTACTACTGAACTTATTGGTGTATAAACAAACACATCATCAAAGCCGGTATCTCCAGTCAACGCTCTTAGATATTCAGTTGGATTCTCTAAGTCTTTTGTATTGACGAAAATAAGTTCTACTCCGCATTTTTTCGCTTCTTCTTTTGTGAATATTGATTCAGCACGTTCCAATTTTTTATCATCAATATCAGATACAACAAGCATACCTGGTCTCCTATCACAGTGTAGTGCATAATCAATTGCTCCAAATCCCATAGGACCTGCTGCTGCAAGAATTGCCATTTTACCACCTTCAACTATTCCCATATTGTGCTCATATTTACCTACTATAGTGTGATATGAAGCGTGGTAGGCTCCAATTATACATGACATTGGTTCAGATAGAGAAGCTTCATAGAATGATTCTCCCTCATAATTTAAAAGACATCCAAGTTCCATTACTTCCTGAGGAATTATAGTATAGGGTGCTGCTCCTCCAAAATATTTGTAAGAGTAACCTGGTGATGCCATACTTCCTTTATAATTTAGTGCAGGTTGAATTGCAAATTTTTTACCAATTTTAAATTGACTACTCCACTTAGATCCTACTTTCACAATTTCGCCTGAAAATTCATGTCCAACAATAACTGGATTAACATCAATATCATTTGGAACTCTCTTATGTTCTTTACCTAAGACAGCTGCTTTGTAGGTAGACATGCAAATACTGTCTGTTATATTCTTAACAAGTATTTCGTCCTCTTTAATTTCTGGGAGTTCAAATTCCTCCATTTTTAATAAATTTTTATCATATAGTCTTACTGCTTTAGTTTTCATAATAATTCCACCTTTCTATAATTATATATATTCACACACTACTTGTTTCTCAATGTCTAATATATCGTTAAGATTTCCTGCAGTAGTACCATCTGTCATAACTCCAGCTGTTGCCGACGCTACTGATAGCGTAACTGATCTTTCAAAGGAATAACCTTTATCTAGAGCAAAAGCTAGACCTGCAACCATTGAATCTCCTGCCCCTACTGTACTCTTTACTTTAACCTTTATGCCACGTGCATGTATTGTTTTTTCCCTGTTCATAAATAGTGCACCCTCGGATCCTAGTGACACAGCTATCATCTTAACACCATAATCAAATATACCTTTGCAAATGCTTATGATTTCATTAATCCCATTAATTTTTACATCAAACAATTTTTCTAATTCATGTATATTTGGTTTTATTAGATATGGAGCTGCCAAAATGCCGTTCTTTAGTAGTTCTCCATCTGCATCCAAAATAGTTTTAACTCCTAGCCCACTTGCTTCTTTTATCCATAGTTCATAAATGTTTTTTTCTACTCTTTGTGGCACGCTCCCAGACAATACTAATATGTCATCTTTTTTAGCAAGCGTAAATATCTTTTCCTTGATGCTTTTAACATCTTCCTCAGAAATATTATTACCAGACTCATTAAGATCAGTATTTGTATTTTTAACTTTATCAACAATCTTTATATTAGTACGAGTTTCGCCGGTGACAAAGACGAAATCATTTTCAATTTTCTCAGTATCTAAGTAATCTTTAATAAACTCTCCAGTCTTACCAGCAAGCGCACCGAGTGTTACACTTTCTCCACCTAGGCTCTTTACTACTTTTGAAACATTAATACCTTTTCCACCAGCATCTAATTTTATAGAAGATACTCTGTTAACACTATTTATTGTACAGTTATCTACTTCCACAGTTTTATCTACAGCTGGATTTAATGTAACGGTTATAATCATATTACACCTCTTTTTTTATTGTTTTGTAAATGTTTTATATAAATATTCTATTTCATCAGTATTTCGTATCTTATTTAAAGTATCCTCATCCGCATCTTCAATAACATTTGCTAAATTAGACAAAATACTTAAATGTTCATTTCCTACTCCAGCAATTCCTACTACAATATAGGCTAAATCTCCGTCAAATGATATCCCTTCTGGGTATTGGAGTACAACTATCCCAGATTTAATTATGTTTTTCTTTGCAACCCCAACTCCATGAGGAATTGCAACCCCTTGCCCGATATAGGTTGTGAGATCATTTTCTCTTTCGATCATAGCTTCAATATATTCTTCACTCACGTATCCTCCATCTACTAAAAGACGTCCTGCTAATTTTATCGCCTCAAATTTATCTGTAGATTTCAAATGAACCTTAACGTTTTCTCTTTTTAATACGGTGCTTTGCTTTGGCAAGTCACTTTCCACATTAGCAGATTCTTTTACTTCTGAAGATTCAAGTATTAGAAGTACCTGTTCAAAGGCATTGTTTTTAAGAAAATCCTTTACCGATATATATTCAGCTATTGGTCCTGATGCTTTAGCTCTACTTGCTAAACTCTCATGAGTAACAACAATCTGTGCATCACTTGGTATATCATTTACGGCACAGTTTATTACTTCTATATTTATACCTGCTTTCTTTAGCTTGTTTCTTAATGTAGATGCTCCCATAGCACTTGATCCCATACCAGCATCACATGCAAATACAATTTTCTTTATTTCTGCATTACTATGTGTCTTCACTTCTTGTTCAGCTTTCTTGTTTCCCTTTAATTCCTTTGCTGAGGTCTTCGCTTTTTCTAGATCATCGCCCTCTGAATCCTTAGACCCTTTAATAAAGAATCCTGCTATTAAGAAGGATACTACTGTTGACACAATTACTCCTGCAAAAATTCCTAAAAGTCCACCTTTAGGTGCCATAGCCATTAATGCAAATATACTTCCTGGTGATGCTATTGCTACAAGTCCTGCATTAAATAGTCCAAATGTAAATATTCCACTTGCTCCACCACCAATTACTGCGAGTATAAGTATTGGCTTCATTAAAACATAAGGGAAGTATATTTCATGTATTCCGCCTAAAAAGTGTATAATCACTGCTGATGGCGCAGATTCTTTTGCTATTCCCTTTGCAAACGTCCAGTAAGCCAAAAGTATTCCAAGGCCAGGGCCTGGATTTGCCTCTAGAAGGAATATTACTGACCTCCCTACTTCCTTTGCTTCTTGTATTCCTATAGGTCCAAGAATTCCATGATTTATAGCATTATTCAAAAATAATATTTTAGCTGGCTCAATGAATATAGATGTTAATGGTAATAAACCTGCATCTACTATTGCTCCAAGTCCTGCTTTTAGTATATTGGTTAGTCCAAGGACCAAAGGTCCTATTCCGAGGAATGCAAGGAGTGCTAATAGCATACCAATTATTCCTGCTGAAAAATTGTTTATTAACATTTCAAAACCGGCTGGAATTTTACCATCGATAGATTTATCAAACTTCACAATAACAAATCCGCCCAGCGGTCCCATTATCATAGCCCCGATAAACATAGGTATGTCAGCTCCTACAATTACACCCATAGCAGCTATTGCACCTATTACTCCACCTCTACTACCCCCTACAATTTTTCCTCCGGTATATGCTATTAATAGTGGTAATAGATAGGTAATCATTGGGTCTACCAATCCAGCAAGTTTTTCATTCGGTATCCATCCTGTTTCAATGAATAGTGCTGTAATTAACCCCCATGCAATAAATGCTCCAATATTAGGCATTACCATACCGCTTAGAAAGCGGCCAAAGCCCTGAATTTTATCTTTGAATTCTGTTTTAGTTTTAACTTCCATTATTTTCACCCTCCTGAAATAACTTACTCATTTTATAATAAAAATCTCCAAATATCCTATTTACCTGTACAATTATTTGATCCTTATTTCCCTCCTTTAAAGCCAATACAAATTCAGGAACTTCTACTAGTGCTTTACTAATTTCACTAATTACCTCTATATAAGTCTGCTTAATTTCTAAAGGTGCTAGCATTATTAAAGCCGTATCTATATCTTCTTCATATTCGTCCTCGGAACAAATTTTATTTTTAAAACGTATAACTCCTATTTGAGGTTTACTTACTACTTCAGAACGACAATGTAGTAAAATAATACCCTCACCATTTAAAATAGTGGTTCCTAATCTTTCTCGCTCTATAAGCTTTTCCTGTAAACTGTTTTGCTTAAGTTCAGTATTTCCAAAAGCTTTGCTTGCTTTCTCTATTAATTGAATCTTACTATTTATAGTGTCATCTTCATTAAAATAAAAATTATTCATAATTTCTATAAAGGCTTCACCATATTCCATAAGAGTCATAATGTTTTCTTTTAAGTTATCATGTTTATTTATCTTTACCGCCTTAACATGGATGCTGTCTTTTATTTCATCTAAAATTGTTTGAATTTCAATTTTGTCTTCTTCTAAAAGTAGTGGATTGACAATCACATTTTTAAAAGGAATATCAATTGTCACAGTAGATATAATTAGTTCTATTCCTTCTTCTTTTAGCCACTCATCCTTAATATTAATGGTTGAAATTATATCTATAACCTGAATGTTTTTAAATTCCCTTTGAAGTCTAGTGGCAAGCAGCCTCGATGTGCCTATGCCACTTGCACATGCAACAGCAATTCTATAAATACGATGCTCTAATTTATCTTCATTTTGCATTGCAGCACCTAAATGCATTGCAATATATCCTATCTCTGATTCGGGTATTTCAATTCCTAATAGTTCTCGCAAAACCACACAACACTTACTGCTAGTTTCGTATATTTTGGGGTATGTTTCTTTAATTTCAGTAAGCAAGGGGTTCCGTATGTCTAAATTCATTTTAAGACGACTAATTACTGGTTCTAAATGATTTACAAGGCCCATAAGCAAATTTTTATTTTGTAGAAGTGAGCAATGCATTTCAATTTCTGCGATAGCAATCATCTTTTTAGCTATTTTTATAAGTTCATATTTTCCTATCATATGCTTTTCTTCTGATTTAATATTTGCCTGCATCTTTGAACCTTTCAAGTGCATAGTTATATAACCAATTTCATCTTCAGGTATTTCCAAATTGAAATTATTTGAAATATCAGTTGCTAGTCCCTCGGCTATCCCATACTCAGTTGTTTTTTTCAGCTCTGATAGAAATAGTGGATCTATACTTATTCTTTCATTGTTTTTTATACGCTGCACTGCAATTGCTAAATGAACTATAAGCCCTACATATGCACTATCAGCCAATTTTAAGTTCATTTTTTCTTCCACTTTATATACTGATTTTTCTAATTCTTTAATTACACCTTTATCTATTAAATTCAGCAATCTATTTCTAGTATTGATTTCAATCCTACCCTTACTAAATTCACTGCTACCTACATTATCCTTTATGATTTGTAATAATTGATTTTCATCTAAATTTTCATATAATAAACTTATAAGCGCCTGCCGAAATTCTTTTTCTTTCCCCTCAATGTATACTCCAAGACCCGGTTTTCTAACAAGATTTAAATTATGCTTTATAAACCACTCCTGAACTTTATCTAGGTCATTGCTGAGTGTTCCTTCAGTAACCCCAAATATTGATGTGAAATAATACAGCTTTACAGGCTCTTTCATTTGTATAAGCTCACTGATTATTAAATACTGTCTCTCTTCGGGCTTATAATGCTTCTCTACATAATATCCATCTAATAACAGCTGTAGTCTATTCTTACCTTCTAAATTTTCATTAAGTAAAAGTCCTACTCCAGGTTTTTTTATAAATTTAAAGTGATTGTATTTCAACCATTTTTCTACTTGAGGAATCTCTCTAAGTATTGTCCTTGAACTCAAGTCTAACTTTTTCGCTATATCGTTTACAGTAATGAAATTAGCTAGATCTGCTCCAATTAACAAACGAAGTATTTCTTTTACACGGGATGTTATTACCACATCTCTCATAACCCATCTCCTTGCTTATTAATGACATTTTTAAATATTTAAAATCTATAATGTAATTGTATACTCTATAGATACTGTATTCAACTCAAAGATAATCGAATTTGTCATCATTCATTAATGACATTATTATGTTTTAGTCTAAAAATCAGTGAGAATTAACTCAAAAAATAACGTATGAATTTCATAAATACGAAATTCATACGTTATTTTAAAGTTTAAAAAGTTCTTTTTCGAACCTATTTATTTGCTTTTTCTTGAATCATTTTTGCAAGGGAATGTGCCATTTCATTTAGTTCACTTTGCACTTTACCCTCTAACATTACC
>JANZQE010000336.1:0-8238 GCA_038040705.1 Clostridium sp.
TATGGACTTAATGGTTCACCAACTCAGGTTGAAAGAATATTTCCACCAGATGTAAACAATGATAGAGAAACATGGACAGGCAGTGGGATGGACCTTAGCCTTAAAATGGCTGCAAAACTTAAAGAATTAAAATTTGTATAAGGAAGGGTGGTATATTCATGGGTAAGTTAATTTGCAATCAAGAAAAAGTAAACGATTCCAATATTCAAGAATTAATAAAGGTTTGTCCTTTTGGTTCCATTGAATATGTTAATGAAAAAATTGAAGTTAATGCAGGGTGTAAAATGTGTAAGATCTGTGTTACAAAAGGACCAAATGGAGTAATGGAATTTATTGAAACTGAAGAACCAAAAATAGATAAGAGTTTGTGGAAAGGCATAGCGGTATATGTGGATCATGTGGATGGAATTATACATCCTGTAACAATGGAACTTATCGGAAAAGCTAGAGAGCTTGCAAAAGTTGTTAACTTTCCAGTATATTGCGTTTTTATTGGTCACAATATAAAGCAAAAGGCTAAAGAATTACTTCTATATGGAGTTGATGAGGTTTTTGTTTATGATTACAACGAACTTAAGGATTTTAGGATAGAACCTTATACTGCTGCCTTTGAAGATTTTGTAAATAAGATAAAACCATCATCAATACTTGTAGGAGCTACATCCATAGGTAGATCTCTTGCACCTAGAGTAGCTGCAAGATTTAGAACAGGACTTACAGCTGATTGTACAAAGCTTGAAATAAAAGAAAATACAGATCTTGTACAAATAAGACCTGCTTTTGGTGGTAACATTATGGCTCAAATCTTATGTCCGAATACTAGGCCTCAAATGTCAACAGTAAGATATAAGGTTATGAACGCCCCTGAAAAACTATGTGCTCCAAAAGGTAAAATTACAATTTGTGAAATAGATAGAGAAAAATTAGCATCTAATATAACAGTATTAAAAGTAACAGAAAAAGAAATAGAAGAAAACATCTCAGATGCAGAGGTAATCATTGCAGTTGGTAGAGCACTTAAATCAGAAAAAGATATGGCTATGATTCAGGAACTGGCAGATCTTCTTTCCGCTCAAGTAGCTGGGACAAGACGATTAATTGAAACAGGTTGGATTGATGCTAAGAAACAAATTGGTCTTTCAGGTAGAACAGTTAAACCAAAACTTATAATAGCTCTTGGAATTTCTGGAGCAGTTCAATTTACAGCTGGAATGAATAGTTCAGAGCGTATATTTGCAGTAAATACAGATGCGAATGCTTCAATATTTAACGTAGCTCATTATGGGATAGTAGGAGATATTTATGAAATAGTTCCAAAGTTGATTGAGAATATTAAAAATGAGGGAGCAGAATCTTGTGTTAGTAACTTTTAGTAAATAGTTAAAGATTAGTAAGTTAGTGTTTACACTAAAGCTTGCGGCTATGCTAAATTAAGAATCAAGGAGGCAATATTATGGGATATAAAAAACTTGATGCTACGGATATAGAATTTTTAGTGTCTGTATTAGGTGAAGATAGAGTGTTTACAGATGACCAAATAAATGATGATTTCAGCCATGATGAGATGGGTGGAATAAGCAAAATGCCAGACGTATTAGTTGAGGTTCTTGAAACTGCGGAAGTGGCAAAAATCATGAAATATGCAAATGAAAACATGATTCCTGTTGTAGCAAGAGGTTCGGGAACAGGACTTGTTGGAGCATCAGTTCCAGTTTGTGGTGGAATTATGATAAATATGTCCAAAATGAATAAAATAATTGAGATAGATGAAGATAATTTGATGCTAACTCTTGAACCTGGTGTACTTTTAATGGAGATAAGTAAATTTGTGGTAGAACATGATTTATTTTATACACCAGATCCAGGTGAGAAATCTGCTACAATTGGTGGTAACATAAGCACCAATGCAGGTGGAATGAGGGCCGTTAAATACGGAGTTACTAGAGATTACATAAGAGGGCTTGAAGTAGTGCTTCCAAGTGGAGAAATACTTGAAGTCGGAGGCAAAGTAGTTAAGAATTCTACTGGCTACAGCATAAAAGACTTAATCTGTGGGGCAGAAGGAACACTTGGAATAATAACAAAGATTATATTAAGACTATTACCACTACCTAAAAAAGCGGTATCGCTTTTAATACCTTTTCCAGATCTTGATATGGCAATAAATACAGTGCCACTTATAGTTAAATCAAAAGCTGCGCCAACGGCTATAGAATTTATGCAAAGAGAAGTTATTATTGCTGCTGAAGAATTCCTAGGAAAGAAATTCCCTGATAATTCATCAGATGCATATCTTTTATTAACTTTTGATGGTAATAACATAGAAGAAATAGAAAGAGCCTATGAAGGTGTTGCTAACATCTGCCTTGAGGAAGGTGCTCTTGATGTATTTATAACTGATACAGATGAGCGAAAAGAAGCTGTTTGGTCTGCTAGAGGAGCTTTTCTTGAAGCAGTTAAAGCAACAACAACAGATATGGATGAGTGCGATGTTGTTGTTCCAAGAAATAAAGTTGCAGAGTTTATTAAGTATACTAATGAACTTCAAAAGCAGTTTGATGTAAGAATAAGAAGCTTTGGACATGCAGGTGATGGTAATTTACATGTGTATGTACTAAAAGATGAGCTAACAGATAGTGCATGGGAAAAGAAAATTGAAGTAGTATTTGAAGCAATGTATAGTAAATCAAGGGATTTAAAAGGTTTAGTATCCGGTGAGCATGGAATTGGATTTGCTAAGAAAGAATATATGCTTGAACAATTAGGGCCTGTATATGTAAACCTCATGAAAAATATAAAATTAGCATTTGATCCTAAAAATATATTAAATCCAGGAAAGGTTTGTCAATAAAGCAAACTACCTCGCCAATGTCTTTAAAAGATGTTGGCGATTAAATAATAGTAATATGTAGTCGATTTCATTATATGACTCATATCGCTAAACGAAGGAGAAAATAAAAGATGAGCGATTATTTATTATTTTTCATAGCACTTATCCCAATTGTATGGCTTATGGTGTCCCTAGGTGTCCTTAAAATGCCAGGACATAAAACCTGCTCAATTACACTTGTAATTACTGTGGTACTTGCAATCTTAGTTTGGAAGATGCCAATTGGTCAAACATTTACAGCAGCGCTAGATGGTGCAGCAATGGCAATATGGCCTATAATTGTTGTAATAATAGCAGCGGTATTTACTTACAACCTTTCTATTCATACAAAAAGTATGGATGTAATAAAGGATATGATGACAGGAATAACGACTGATAGGAGAATACTAGTTTTAATAGTTGCCTGGGGTTTTGGTGGTTTTCTTGAAGCAATTGCAGGGTTTGGTACAGCAGTTGCTATACCCGCAAGTATTTTAGCCGCACTTGGCTTTAATCCAGTATTTGCTGCAATAATATGTCTTATTGCAAATACAACACCAACAGCTTTTGGTGCTATAGGGCTACCTGTAATAACCTTAGCAAAGGTATCAGGAATTGATCCTGTCATTTTGGGTTATGCAGTTGGAATTCAATTATTTGCATTAATTGTAATTGTACCATTAGCTTTAGTAATGCTTACAGGTAAAAGTGTAAAGGCAATAAAGGGAGTTGTGTTTATTTCTCTTGCATCTGGGCTAGCTTTTGCATTGCCAGAACTTCTAATTGCAAAATATGTTGGACCTGAACTTCCAGCACTAATAGGTTCAATATTATGTATTATTGTAACGGTTGTAATAGCTAAAGTATTTTATAAAAAAACTGCAGCAAAAGATAAAGTTGAGATTTCTTTAAAACAAGCGTTAACAGCTTGGGTACCATTTATATTAATTCTAACTTTTATATTAATTACAAGCTCGCTGGTTCCAGCAATTAATAAACCATTGTCATCTATAAAAACTTCTGTTCAAATATTTACTGGCCCACATGCTAAACTTAGCACTTTTACCTGGATTGCTAATCCTGGTACACTTATAATTCTTGCCACACTTATAGGGGGACTTATTCAAGGAGCTAAGTTTAAAGAAATAATAAAAGTATTTACGGATACTTGTAAACAGATGAGTAAAACAGCAATTACAATAATTGCAATAGTAGCTCTTGCAAAGGTAATGAGCTATAGCGGAATGATAACATCTATTGCTGTGGTATTAGTTGCAGGAACTGGAAGGTTTTATCCCCTAATTGCTCCAATTATAGGCGCACTAGGTACATTTGTAACTGGTAGTGATACATCATCTAATGTGCTTTTCGGACCACTTCAAGTTGAAGTTGCAAAGAACTTAAATATGAGTCCATATTGGTTAGCAGCAGCTAATACTGGTGGAGCTACCGCGGGTAAAATGATTTCACCGCAAAGTATTGCAGTTGCCACAGCGGCAACTGGAATTGTAGGAGCTGAAGGTAAAATATTAAAGGCAACTTTAAAATTTTGTTTGGCATATGTAGCAATTTTAGGATTAATTGTTTTCTTTGGAGCAAAATATTTCACAATGTAGGGAGGGATATTTATGACTAAAATAAAAATACCATATTCAAAACAGTTTTTGGAAATTGAAATACCAGATAAAAATTTGGTATCAACACTTGAATCGAAAGCCCATGCATATAGTGCAGAAGGCACCCAGGAGGAAATAGTAAATAAGGCACTGGATAGTCCTATTGGAAGTCCAAAGCTTGAAGAGCTAGTAATGGGTAAAAAAAATATGGTGTTAATAACTAGTGACCACACAAGACCTGTACCTAGTAAAGTAACACTTCCAATACTTCTTGGCAGGATCAGAAGTGTTAACCCTGAAATTAAAATAACAATACTAATTGCTACTGGTTTTCATAGGCCTACTACAAGAGAAGAAATGATCAGTAAATTTGGCCCTGAAATTGTAGATAATGAAGTTATAATAAACCATGTATCAGAGGATTATAGCAGTATGATAAGTGTAGGAACTCTTCCCTCAGGTGGCGAACTACTTTTAAATAAACTGGCAATGGAAACAGAACTTTTAATTTCAGAAGGATTTATAGAGCCGCACTTCTTTGCAGGATTTTCAGGAGGGCGTAAGAGTGTTCTACCAGGAGTAGCATCAGCAAAAACAGTTATGGCAAATCATTGCTCAGAATTTATAGCGAGCGAATATGCTCGCTCTGGGGTTCTTGAAAATAATCCAATTCATAGAGATATGTTATACGCTGCTAAAAAGGCGAAGCTCGCTTTCATATTAAATGTTGTTATTGATAGTGAGAAGAATGTTATAAATGCATTTGCAGGAGATAGTGAGCTTGCCCATTCTAGCGGATGTAAATTTGTAATGGAACTTGCTTCTGTAAAAGCTGTTAAAGCAGATATTGCTATATCGACTAATGGAGGATATCCACTAGATCAAAATATATATCAGTCTGTAAAAGGAATGACTGCAGCTGAGGCAACTTGCAAGGAAAACGGAGTAATAATTATGGTGTCTGCTTGTAATGATGGACATGGTGGTCAGTCCTTCTATGACAATATTGCAAATGCAAGTAGTCCAAGAGAAGTTCTTGATAGGGTGATTAAAGTAGGAAGAAATGAGACTGCACCAGATCAGTGGGAGTTTCAGATACTTGCGCGTATACTTGATAAGTTTATAGTGATATTTGTTACAGACATGTGTGATCCTTGCATGATAAAGAAAATGCATATGCAGCACGCGTTTACATTCGAAGAAGCACTTGAGAGGGCTTTAGAGATTAAGGGACGAGATGCAACAATAACAGTAATTCCGGATGGAGTTTCGGTTGTGGTAAGATAGTCTGAAAATTTATAAAGTAAAAATAAAGTGAATGAGAGGATTTCCTCGCATTCACTTTATTTTTATTAAATATATACCTAAATTAAATCATTATTTTCAAAAAGATTCAATTATTACGTCCATGGTTCCGCCACATACCATGCCTTCATCTTCAGCGACAGAACCGGTCATATCTATGGTTTGAAGTTTATATCCACCACTTCTTAGTAAATCACGGGCGGTATTGATTACTTCACCTTCACTACAACCTCCGCCTATACTACCTAAAATCTTCCCGAAAGGCCATACAAGCATTTTAGCTCCTGCGTTTCTTGGAACTGAACCTTTTGTAGAAATAATTGTTATAATTGCTTTTGGAGAGTCCTCTTCTTTGCATAAATCTAACAATACATCATTGTCAAATTCCGGCCAATTGGTTTTAGTATGTTTAGTAATAACATTTTTTATATCACCTAGTCTTCTATAGCTGATTACCTCTGCCATAATTGAAAATGCTATTTCCTCAGGTGTAACGGCACCTATATCAAGCCCAATAGGGGCGTTTACTTTATTTAATTCATCTTTAGGATACCCTTCACTAATCATTTGCTCCATAACACCTTTAACTCTGCGTTTTGAGCCAATCATTCCAACATATGCAGCATTATGGTTTAGGACTTGTCTAAGGCAATCCATATCATGTCTATGACCTCTAGTTACAATAACAACGTAGGCAGATTTGTTTAAATTAATTAAGTCGAAACAGTGATCAAAGCTCTCACAAATCACCTTTTTAGCAGTTGGAAAACGAATTTTATTAGCAAAGGATGGTCTGTCATCGATAACTGTAACTGAAAAACCTGCCTTCGAGGCAAAGTCAGCTAAAGGCTTAGCAATGTGTCCACCACCTAAAATTATTAATCTTGGTTCAGGAAAATATGGTTCAATTAAATATTTTTCGTTTTGGGAGGTTTCAACAAATTGAAGAATTCCTGTTTCTAAAGAATATTTAGCCTTTTGGTAAAGTAAATCATCTAAATCATATATGTGAGCATTCAGATTTTCCTCAGTATAAAATTTTTTGTTCTGAAGATTATTTTCACAATTTTTGGTGGAAAGCATTGTAATGATTACAGCATTTTTGCCAGCGTCTACTTCGTCTAGTAAATTTTTATATGTATCTACATTCATATATTAAATCCTCCTGCCATAGGTATTTTATTTAGTTTATCTAATTGTATCAATAATTCCTAAAATTTCAAAGGGTAATATATCTGCAAATATTGACTTTTGAAGTGGTCTAAGTATAAAATATAATTGGAATATCGATGATAGACTATACGGTTATGTTATATAGGGGGAATAGAAAAGTGAAAAAAATTGTACGTTCACTATTAATTATGTCCTTAGCTGCGGGTATATTAGCAATGGTAGGTTGCAGTAAGGTGACTAAACCTTCTCAAACATCAGTAACACTTACTATTTCGGCGGCTGCAAGCTTAACAGAGGTTATGGCTGAAATAAAAACGCTTTATAAAATAGAAAAACCAAATGTTACATTAAATTATAATATTGCTGGATCAGGAATACTTCAGAAACAAATAGAACAAGGTGCTGATGTGGATTTATTTTTCTCCGCGGGCACAAAACAGATGGTTGCACTAAAGGAAAAAGGACTGCTAATAGACGATACCAATGTTAACTTAGTAGGAAATAGTGTAGTTCTTATAGTTAAGAGTGATTCTACACTGGGTATTAGTGATTTCAAGGATGCAGCAGATGATAAAATTTCTAAAATTGCTTTAGGACAACCAAAAACGGTTCCTGTAGGTCAGTACAGTGAAGAGGTATTTATATCATTAAATATTCTTGATAAAATCAAATCAAAAGCTGTTTATGCAAAAGACGTAAAGGAAGTTTTAACTTGGGTGGAAACTGGAAATGTAGATGCGGGTGTAGTATATGGTACTGATGCTAAAACTTCTTCGAGAGTAAAGGTAGCTTCTATTGCTGGTGATGACTTATACAAAACCCCAGTGGTTTATCCAGCAGCTGTAATTAAAGTTAGTAAAAATGTAGAGGATACTAAGACATTTTTAAAATTTTTATCTAGTGATAAAGCAAAAGATATTTTTATAAAGTATGGTTTTGATTCTCTTTTAAAATAGTTAGGAGTTGAATATTATGTCAGAATTTTCACCACTGTGGATTTCCCTAAAAACAGCTTTTACAGCTACTTTTATAGTTTTTTTTCTTGGAATTTACGCAGCCTGGTTTATGGCTAGCTATAAAGGACGTGCCAGAGGAATTCTAGATGGAATTCTGACATTACCAATGGTACTTCCTCCAACAGTGTTAGGTTTCATTTTACTTATAATAATAGGAAAGAATTTTCCTATTGGTAAATTGCTTAATGGATTTGGAATTACATTAATATTTACATGGGCTGCTACAGTTATAGCTGCAACTGTAGTTGCTTTTCCTCTA
>JANZQE010000337.1:0-5569 GCA_038040705.1 Clostridium sp.
TAGCAGTATCTAAGTCCCAAAGATAGTCAATATATGGTGAAATTACTTTTCTACGTTTAAATTTTCCTTTTACTAAGCGACTAGTAGTATGGACTTCTTGAGATTGTAACCATTTTTTAATTTCTCCAGGTGAAATATCAAATTTTTTTTGATTTTTAACATAGCGTGATAATTTATTAATACCACTAAAAGAGGCAGGTGAATTAGGATCAAAATAAATGTTCTTTAAATAGTTTTCTTTTTCCTGCATTGTTTTTGTTTTTGTTTTTTTAAAAAGGAGAGAGCCACTTGAAATCAATGGCTTTAACTTTGTTGGGTATACCTGGAGGCGGGGGTCGAAGTTTTCTAATTTCTGATAGAATCTTTTTCTTCTTCTTTTGTTTGGAAATTGGATTAATAGGAGTTTTTTTAGGTATCTGAGTCAGGTTAGATGTCTCAGTAGAAGGGTTCAGATCCTTTACCTTTCTCTTATTTATACTATCTTGTAATATAGGGTTTTTTAGACTATTTTCAGAGTTTGTTTCAGTTTTATTAATTCCAGTAAATGCTGGATTAGGTGGTAAATTGTTTTTTTCTTCTATTGTATCCCCTTTACCTGCCTGAGAGAAGTCAGGTATATTTTCATTATTGTTTTTTATTAATCTGTCATAGCGTTCTACAGGAACTAACACGAATTTATCTACAATTTTCATAAGGATACTGCTTCTAAAATTATTTGTCTCATTTGAAGAAGTATGTGAAATATTGTTTTATATTTGGTTTTCAGAATTTTATATTGTACTGTAAACTTTTTATCAAATGAAGAGACAAATTTGTATATTATTTTGTGATTTTTTTTTATAGTAGACTTCGTCAACAAGGATAGATTAATATAGTTATTATTTAATGCATTATATAAGACTTCACTAATACCCTGTAGTTGTAGTTTGGAAAGGTGTAAAAGAATGTATACTATTTGAGGCTGTGTTGTATGTTTATCAAATATGAAATTGAAAAAGTGACTATTTTGTTTAATGATTTTAGTTTGCTTAGAGAGCGATCTTGTCATGACCAAGTTCAACCTTAAAATGAGATTATTAATAAACTACAGATGTTTTTAATCACTACCACGCTGTATAATTATTGTTTGCTTTTGAAGTGTAGGATTTGGTAATAAATATCCTATTGACGCTGATAATAAACTGATCCATAAATTTTTATCTCCATTTTGTACTGATAGATTAATTAAGCTAACTATTATAACAATATATAAAATAATTATTTGACAAAAATACACTACTTCTTGTTTGGGTACTGAATAACCTAATATATTCCATATTTCTTTCTCTGATAAAGCTATATTATTATTACTCTGATCCATGGGGGGAGAATATAATTGTAGCTTCTCCAGGAAAGACTTGCGTTCTGAGGCGGAAGATTTGCTTTGTATTGGGACTGACATCAACTACCAAGTACCCATATTCTTTCTGGAGACAGTCTTTATAAGCCTTCATAATCACCCAACTTTCACCAGGAAATATTTGCTGTCCTAATTTATTAATTTGAGAGGAGTCCCTTAAATTTTGGAAAAGAACCATGTAATGACAATTAAGAGCTATGTTTCTTGCATGTTTCCCTTGACAAAACATGTTCTGATTTAGGTATAATATTGTTAAATTCATGTGATGGGCGCCTCTCGTGAAAAGTAATTCTACATCTTTGTTTTTAACACAATCCGACATTAGATCATCTAATATAATTATATTATGTTTATTATCAGCAAAGTCTTTTATTGTGTTAGAAGTAGGTAAACCTTCATGAAATATGATATTTGGGAGTATTTTTTCCATTGTATTAAAAAGTTCTTGCCATATTCCATAACAATATAAGATTTTTTGAGGTTTAAGGGAGAACATTTGACTACTATGTTGCATCAGTTTTAAAACCCATGTAGTTTTCCCACTGCCAGTAGTACCTGAAATACTCATGGTGGTTGGAGCATTGAAGATGAACATCGTCCCTGCTGTAATTTTTTCAGAAATGATGTTTTGAAAGAGGCTTATATTATGAGAAATAATAGTGTGGCGCCCTCTAGGTAAATATAGATGCAAACAGGTAGTTACTAAAGATTCCACCAGATGTCACCTATGAGCTGTAAGCTTGTTTTTAGTTACTGTTAACTAGACATGTTTGATCTTATTTTAATCAGGATAACTATTTGAAGACAACTATGTTTATATTATACTTAGGGATATGTTTTTTCAACAGGATGTAGAGTTATATCTAATGGTATGGTATGTACTCCATCAGCACAGATCTGTCTTTTACAATATAGATATGGAAATGCTAATTTTTCTTGCGAATAAGTACATATTGAATTATTTTGCAGTCTAAACCCTGCATTTACACTCCCCCGACTTTGCTTGTCTTGTAAGACAGATCTAAATATATTTAAAGGATTCTTTACATATTGTTTATTAACCCCCTTACTGCTGAATTTACATACTTCACCCTTTTTTATTAAGTATGTTTTTGAACAAAGACTAATCATTTCATCCCCCTCAAATTCAATTTTAAACAGTCCAGGGGTTCTTTTATCATAATCAGAATGCTTTTTACAACAAGTACGCGGAAGCCAACGGTATTCATCATCAGCTTTGGTTTGATAGTCTGAACAAAAGTTTTTTAATCCACATTCATATTTTTGCCTCATTTTCGGTTTGATTAGATCATCAAAGTTTACACTAGGTAGACTAAAATACAGACTATCAGTATCCATTTCCAGTAGTTCATAATTATCTCTACCCAGATAATTATCTATGAAGTCAAAATGGAATTGTAACATCCTTAGTTTTGCTAATTGAAGGATAAAGAAACCAATTTGTATTGGATTATCCAGAGTAATTTTTTTTTTGAACTCTTCAATTTCATAAAATTCTTCCCCAAGATATGTTATTTTGGAAAATTTACCCTTGTTAATGGCTTTTGCTGCTCCCTCATAGGAGTCCTCATATGAAATATACTTATGTTTTAATTTATTCAATATCATGGAACCAAAAGCACTATTCCCAACTAATTTTTGAGTGGATGCTATTACATCATTTCCCTGTCTTCTTCCCTCTGTTACCTCACTAACAAAACTCTGAAAACATGCAGATGGAGAATTATATTCTATTACTTGATAGATTTTTGTTACTACCAAACCGTGTTCAAGATACCACTTTAATAATGGACTAGCAATCAACATTTCTTTTCCTTTCATGCTTCCTATTAATAATCGGCGAGGTTTTTGACTCAGATTATTCTCAATTATGTGATTTTGCATGGTCTTTCCAATTTTATCAAATGGGATCATTGTATTACCAAATAAAGGACACATTTCTTGGAAATATTCATAAGGACTCATAGTGTTTAGATGACTGTCATCTCCAAGCCAGTATTCAGGTACACTGATATCTACTTCTACCATACCAAATAAATCTCCATTTCTTATTCCCTGTAATATTTGCATATTATTAACTTTTCCAGGATGTTTTTTAGTGAAAGGTGATATATGTTTATTTATGAAAACCTGAAGTTGAAAGTTCTTTTGTATATTTTTTTTAAATTGACACTCATAGATCTCAACAAGTTTATAACCATGTTCTTTAATGTATTGACTGGTCATTTCAGTTTGTTTTTTTCTCTTTTGAAGTAATTTTATAGTTTTCTCTGGTTGGGCCTTACCAAATAAACAAGAATGACCATGCCAGTAACAACCTTGAAACTGATAAACAGTATTGGTACAATAGTCATACCCATCTACTAAATAGGGACCTATTCTTTTTTCTTTTCCAGTATTTTTGAAATGTTTTATATGTAAAGAATTTGTTATATTTAACCATTCCATCCAGTGGAACATTTGTTCAAATTTGCTTTTTTCTGGATAAAAGTTTTGTTTCAGCTTCCTTCTAATGTAACTTCCCACAGGCATAGTTTGATCTATACACCATAGATATAAACTATTTGCATCAAAACCTAGAATATTTTTACAAAGTTTCTTTGGATTGCTGCGTATTGTTGTTTGGTTGACTTTTTGGAATCTATTAAATATGACACTTGGCCCCCCCGTTAGATTTTTATTAATGCAGTGGTATAGATCTGCATGTTTTTTAGGGATTAGATTGAAATAAGCATTTTCTTTATTAGCAGCATTGACAATTAATTTACGAGCAATACCAGGAACTGAAATACATTCTTTAAAAATATCTATCCCTTTTTCAAAATAAAACCTGCAAAGGTTATTTATTCCCTTTACAAAAGGATAAACATCTAGATTATTATACCATTTGAGGAAATCTGCAAATGTTTTCATGTTATTTTGCTCCCAAATATGTTGTAACCATAGATAGTTGTTTTCTATAGTATTTATTCCATCATCTAATATATTCTTATTTTTTAGTGAAGACCACCAAGCTTTCCCTAATGGGGGTAGGCTCGTAGTTTCCAGTATTTTTTCATCTGTGAAATATTCATATGGGAAGAAACCTTTTTGTTCTGAAACATTGAAGGCCTTTAAGAAACTTACATAAGAATGTCCTGGACTTAGATAGTTTGTTATATCTAAGAATTTGAATGTTCTATTACTAATACAAACGTATTTATTAGAATTTTTTATAATAAATAGTTTACTATTTTCTTCATTTTCTTGGTATAAATATTTCATTATTTTCCCTCTGATTAAATTGAGGTCATAGCGTGCAGAATTGAACCCAATAACAGGGATTTGTGTGCAATATTGTTCTAACTCTTTCTTAAGCCACTCTAGTGATTTTAATAATATATTGTTCCCTTGAATAATAGATTGATCAGTTTCTTCATTGAGTAAATATTCAATTTCTGAAATTTGTTTTTCAATTATATGAAAATCCTCTTCAAATTCTTGTATTTTTTGTGTGCGTATACTGTTTGCAATTTCCCCCATATAGATAAGCATTTCTGATATTAAGCAATCTTCATTAGAATTTATGATGCAGTGTGGATTACAATATTTGCCAAAATTGGAGCAAATAGAGACAGATATTGCCTTATGACTATGTGTCCAATCAATCTTTTTTGTCTGTTTTGAAATTGGTGAAAGGACTGCTTCAAAATCAAAGACAATAAAATCTCTAAATAGACGTTTGGATGGATGAATGCTAATCCCATACAATTCTAATTGTTCAAATATGGTTTGTTTTCCTTGATAAAAACCTCCTTTAAAGTGTAGATTCATTTTTTTGTCACATTTCTTTTCATGAATTACCCAGTGATCTTTTCGATGGAAAAGTTTGCTGCAGGTAGAACAGGTAAATCTTTTACAATAATTGTTAACATTTGTTATTAGAGAAAGGTGATTTCCATATTGATTTAGATAAAGTGTATTATCAAATGAACAGAGGCTTTTATAGATGGACGAGGCGGACTCATCTGAATGTAATTTAAATATTACAATATTTATTTTAAAGCATAACTCTAATAGAGTCATATCAATTAAATTAATACCCCCAAATTTGAATTTTGCTTTGTCTATATAGCATAGCCATTTATCAAAAAGATTATTTACTACCCC
>JANZQE010000338.1:0-14225 GCA_038040705.1 Clostridium sp.
CTTAGAGATATTTCAAGAATTATTTCAGATGGGAATAAAGAAAAAAAATTCGATGGTAAAAACGTCTCTATAATTGATGAAAGGTCGGAAATAGCAGGTTCTTTTAAAGGGGTGCCCCAAATGGATGTGGGGGTTAGGTCAGATATACTTGATAATTGCCCAAAGAGTCAGGGGATTATGATGGCAATCAGAAGCATGTCTCCTGATGTTATAGTTTGTGATGAAATTGGTACCCAAAAGGATATGGAAAGTATTCTAATGGCATTAAATTCGGGTATTAGTTTAGTTACAACTATTCATGGATTTGGTATTGAGGATCTGTATAAAAGGATGGTTTTTAAGGACATTGTAGAAAATTTTGTGTTTACCAGGGGCATTGTACTTAGCAATAAAAAAGGAATTGGAACAATAGAGAGCATTTATGATTTTAATTCGGGCAAAGATTTATGGAGGCCAAGCTATGATTAAAATAATTGCATGTGCGGTAATTATAGGTGCTTCAAGTATGGTTGGATTTATATACAGCGAAAAGTTAAAATATAGAGTTTACCAGCTAAATGAAATTCACAGGGCAATTCATCAACTCCAAAATGAAATTACTTATGTACATGCTCTTTTGCCAGATGCGTTTAAAAGTGTAGCACATAAAAGTAAGCAGCCAATAAAAGAACTTTTTAATAGGACTAGCGAATTACTTGTAAACAATGAATATGAAAATGTTTATGAGGCCATGAATTGTGCGACAAATTCTATGAAAAATAAATTATTTTTAAACGGTGATGATATAAATGTTATCTTAGACCTATCTAAAACTTTAGGAGAATCTGATATTGAGGGTCAAAATAGTATATTTATACTTACCATAGAAAATTTAAAAAAACAAATTGCGATATCAGAAGAATTTATGATCAAAAACATAAAAATATATAGATATTTAGGTTTTTCTTTTGGCGCAATGCTGGTTATAGCTTTAATATAGAGAGGAGGTTTTTAAATGTTAGATGTTAGCTTGCTGTTCAAAATAGGGGCAACTGGTATTCTAATTATTATTATTGATAAGGTTTTAAAAAGTGGTGGTAAGGATGACATTGCTGTAGTTGCAAATTTAGCTGGAGTGATAATAATTCTTATGATGGTGATAAACTTAGTAAACAAATTATTTACTTCTGTAAAAACACTGTTTCAATTTTAAGACATGAAGTGGTAATGATACATTTAAGGAGGTCATTATGGAAATGATTAAAGTTGTTGCCTTTGCTTTCACGGCACTCTTTATTGTTCTTATATTTAAGGGCAGAAGGGATGATCTGGCTATTCAGGTTAGCATTGCAGCAGGAATATTAATTTTTTTATTTATGGTAAACAAGCTTACAATAATTATGAGCTTTTTACAAACATTATCAAACAAAGCAAATATAGATGTTGTGTATTTAAATACAGTATTTAAAATACTGGGGATTGCCTATCTAGCTTCCTTTTGTAGCGAAATTTGTAGGGATGCTGGTGAGAATAGTCTGGCAGGTAAGGTGGAGTTAGCTGGGAAAATATTTATATTAGTTCTGGCAATACATATATTAATGGCAGTAATGCAATCTATTCTAAAAATAATGTAGAGGTATAATATGAAAAAAATATTAGTGTTTATATTGTTATTATTACTATGGTTACCTATTAGTGTACAAGCTACTGAAATAGGTGAACTGGGAGAAATAGGACAGATAGAACAAAGTGAAATAAATAATTTGTATGATTATATTACAAAGATAAAAACGGAAAATGAAATGCTAAACGATATGGACCCTGGAACTTTTGTAAAAGGATTTTTGAAAACAGGTGAAAATGGTCTTAGTTTCAAAAGTTTATCTAATTATGTGATAAGATTCGCATTTAAAGAAGTTCTTGCATCAATGCAACTAATTGGAAGCCTTATGATTATTGCTATTGTATGTGCACTTCTCCATAATCTTCAAAGTGCTTTCAATAATGAAAACTTATCTAGCATCGCTTATTTTGCTTGTTACGGTGTAATGATAGTGCTGATAACTAAAAGCTTTTATATAGTAGTAGAGCTGACTAGAGTCACAATTTATAGTATGACAGATTTTATGGTAGCCCTTATGCCAGTGCTCATGATGCTACTTGCGAGTGTTGGAGGGTTTGCCGAAGCAACCTTACTTGATCCTGTAATAATGGGGTTTGCAACTATAAGCTCTAGAATTTATGTGGATATTATTATTCCTATAATATTTATGAGCTTTGTACTACAGTTTGTAAACAATATGTCTGGTGACTATAAAATAAATAATTTGACAAAACTTTTAAAACAAATTGCTATTTGGATACAGTTAATAGTGCTTACGATATTTATTGGCGTAATTACATTAAGGAGTATAGCAGCTTCAACTATAGATCAAGTTACTATAAAAACAGCGAAATTCGCAGTAGATAATTTTATACCTGTGGTCGGTAAAGCGTTATCTGATGCAATTTCTACGGTAGCTGGGTACTCACTTCTTCTACAGAATGCCATAAGTGGACTAGGACTAGTTATTATTTTAGTAATAGTATTGTTCCCAATTATTAAACTCCTAATTATGGCTTTTTTATATAAAATCGCAGCCGCATTAATAGAACCAATAAGTGACAAACGCACAGTAGAGTGTATAAATTCAGTAGGAGATTCTATATTACTTTTAATGTCTTGCGTAATCTCAGTAAGTATAATGTTTTTTATAATGATTGCTATAGTGGCATCAACTGGAAGAAGTATAATGGGTTAAATTAAATTTACGCTCCGCTGTAGTCCTTAACTTTTTTATAAAGGGGGTGGTGATAATTTGATAGAAGTACTAAAAGTATGGGTAACAAATATAACTATAGCTGTGTTTTTTATTACTGCAGTGGAGATGATTTTGCCAGACAATAACATGAAAAAATATGCTCAATTTGTGTTAGGACTCATGTTAATTGTGGTTATTATAAATCCTATAATAAAAATTTTCGATAAAAATTTTGATTTATATTCATACTCAAATAAAGCAGTAAGTTATATGGAGAGTAGCAATTCGGTTACAGACATTAAAAAATACAAAGACATCAACATATCAAAGACATCCGATAATTTCAAGAACAATTTAGAAAAGGAATGTATCACAGATTTGAAAGAGGCTTTCCCAGAAAACAAGTACAATGCCGATATAGAAATCATTTATGATGATAAAGTTTCACAATTTAACATTAATAAAGTGGAAATTGGAATTGTAGAGGGCGGAGTTAAAGATATTAGTGAAATAAAAATAGATACTAAGAGTGTTAATGCATCTAAAAGAAATATTTTGGAAGGGGAGGAAGGGGATAAAATAAAGAGCAGATTAAGCAGTAAATTTCAAATATCGAAGGATGTTATTACTGTTTATAAATTAGAATCATAAACCAATAATTGTAAGCACAAATATATCAAAAATGAGAAAGAGGGGGATTTATATGAACAGTGACAATTTGCTTAATAAAATTACTGAGTATATTAAAACAAAATTAAGTAGTGGAAATGACAACAAAAACAGTAGTGGTAAAAAATCTGATAAAATGCTGGCAAACTTGGTTCTATTAATTTTAGTAGCAGTTGTAATAGTTTTAGCCAGTAGCTTTTTTAAGTCACAAGGTTCAATTGCAACATCTATTGATGAAACACAAGTGGATAAAATTTCTAGCGAAGATAGTTTGCTTCCATTGACAGATTATGAAGCTAACTTAGAAAGGAAGCTTAAATCTACGCTTGAAGGAATTCAGGGGGTTGGAAAGGTAGAACTGATGATCTATTTTGAGAGTGGAGAAGAATCTGTTCCTGCCATAAATATTAATGACTCTAAAAGTGATACTGTAGAAAATGATAATGGAGGGGGGGAAAGGAACATAACACAAGAAAATAGTGGGAGAACAGTAGTGATGTCTAATAATGGAAATGAAAATCTACCACTAATTGTAAAAACATACAAGCCTACTATTACGGGTGTTTGCGTCGTGGCAGAAGGTTCAAATGAGAAAATTACGGAACTTAGGATTAGACAGGCGGTAATTAACTTATTTAATTTGCCTGAAAATAAAGTTAATGTATATCCTATGAATAATTAGCATATAATTTCTTAGAAAGGTAGATGGGGGGAAAAATATTATGAATAAAAAACAATCAGGTATAATCTTAACGTTGGTAGTACTAATAGTGTTTGCGGGGTATCTTGCAACAAAGGTGAATGGACCGTTATATGTAAATGATACGGACTTTACAAATGAGAAGACTGCAATATCCTTACAAGAAACAAAAAGTTCTTCAACTTTCTTCGAAGAAGCCAAATTATCAAAAGTTGCAGTATCTAACAGAACTCTTCAAGATATTAAAGGATTAATAGATGATGAAAATACTCCAGAAGCACAAAAGAAAGAGGCGGCAGAACAGTACTTAAGTCTAACCGTAGCTTCTCAGAATGAATCAGACATAGAACTTGCACTTAAAGCTCAAGGATATGAAGAATCATTGTGCAGTATAAATGCTGATTTAGTGGAAATACTAGTTAAAACTGACAAAACAGAACTGTCTAAGGAAGAGCTTCGTAAAATTCAAGATGTTGTTATGAGCAAGGTCAAATTAGAAAAGATTGAAATTAAGATCCAAGAATAGTATTTGTAAATCTAATATTTATCTGATATAATGATAGAAGTGTTATCATGTTTTACCTAAGCTAAATAAGGGGGTACTAATATGGAAGATAAAATAATAAATGAAACTGAAATAGGTATTGTTAAGATATCTGAGGATGTGGTTAGTGTCATTGCAGGACTCGCTGTTGCTGAAATAAAGGGAATAGTTGGAATGAGTGCTAGTCTTGTTGGTGGTATAACCCAAATATTAAGTGGTAAGAAGAATCTATCTAAAGGTATTAAAGTCAATGTAGGAGAAGACAGTGCGGTAATTGATTTACACATTGTAGTTGAATATGGTGTTAAAATACCAGAAGTAACTGAGAAAGCACAGATAAATGTAAAAAAATCTGTAGAGCTCATGACAGGACTTGCAGTATCAGCCGTAAATGTTTATGTGCAAAATGTTGTATTACCTAAAACAGAAAATCTAGAGGAAATAGAAGCATAGTTATAAACACCCTCTGTAATCAGAGGGTGTTTCCACGTTAAATTTGATATTTATACCAGTGTGATATGGTAATGATATAATTAAAAGAGCAAAAAATTAGGAGGATCACTAATGAATAGAAGAAAGTCTAGAGAGATAGCAATGAAATTACTTTTTGAAATGTCAATTAACAAAGAGAAGTATGAGGATATAATTGAAAATTTCAAAGAAAGTACAGATGTTGATTTAAAAGATATTGATATGGAGTATATTACAAAAGCCTTAGCGGGTGTTAATGAAAAAATAGCTGAAATTGATAAAAATATCGAAAAGCACCTAATAAAGTGGAAACTTAATAGATTATCAAAAATGAATCTAGCTATTTTAAGAATTAGTACATATGAAATATTATTTGAGGAAGAAATACCAGGAAAAGTATCAGTTAACGAGGGTATAGAACTTGCCAAGAAATATGGTGAAGATAGTTCGCCTGCTTTTATAAATGGCATATTAGCGAAAATGCTCTAGAGGCGCTATACTAACAAAATAAAATAGATACTAAAAAATAACTAGTCAACCCTGACTAGCTATTTTATTATATAAAAGAGGGATTTTAAGATTATGTTAGAATTTTTATATTAACTGATATTTTTAAAGAAGGAGTTGTTAATATGGGCATTAAAGTAAATGGCAAGATAATTGTTGAAAAATACAGAAATGAAATTAAGTCCATTATAGATGAGGGCACTAAAAGCGGGGGGCGGGTGCCTTCAATTAAGACCATTTTAGTTGGTGAGGATGGTGGGTCCCTGTCATATGTAAAAAGCCAGAACAATCTATGTGATAAACTCGGAATTTCTTATACTTGTATTAAGCTAGATAGTGATACTAATGAAAAAAATATTATAGAAATAATAGAAGAATTAAATATTGATAATAGTGTGGATGGTATAATACTTCAATTGCCATTACCAAAAAAGTTTAATGAAAAAGAAATTACTTCGAAAATTTCATATAAAAAGGATATTGATGGATTAACAGATAAGAATATGGGTAGATTTTATAAGGGAGAGAATTGTTTTATTCCTTGTACTGCTTTAGGTGTTATTGAAATGATTAAAAGTACTGGATGTATTATTAAAGGTAAACATGCTGTTGTTATAGGTAGAAGCAATATTGTAGGGAAACCAGCAGCACAATTATTACTTAATGAGGATGCAACAGTAACTATATGTCACTCTAAAACACTAAATTTAAAGGAAATTTGTAAAAGTGCAGATATTTTAGTTGCGGCAATAGGTAGACCAGGTTTTGTTACAAGCGACTTTATTAAAGAGGGAGCTGTTGTTATAGACGTTGGAACTTCAATGGTAAATAATAAAGTAACTGGGGATGTATGTTTTGATGAGGTTATCGATTATGCAGGCTATGTTACCCCTGTACCTGGTGGAACGGGACTAATGACTACCACAATGCTTATTAAAAATGTATGCGAATCGTGGAGGGATAATGTTTATTAAAGTATTAACTGTAACTGCTCTTAATGGATATATTAAAAAAGTAATAGATAGCGACTTTATTTTAAATAATACCAATGTTAAAGGAGAGTTATCTAATGTGAAATTGCATTCTAGTGGACATATATACTTTTCACTAAAAGATGAATTTGGAAAGATTAATTGTGTGATGTTTAAAGCTAAGGCTTGTAAACTCAAAATTACGCCAAGGGATGGTATGAATGTTATCATAAGAGGTAAAGTATCTGTTTATGAACGTGGAGGAGCATACCAGGTTTATTGCGACTCAATGGAAGTAGATGGAGAAGGACAGTTATATCTAGCTTTTCAAAATCTGAAAGAAAAATTAGAAAAGCAGGGGTTATTTGATAATGCTCACAAAAAAAGCATACCTTTGTTTCCAAATCGAATAGGGGTAATTACATCAGAGACAGGAGCCGCAGTTAAAGATATAATTAATGTGGCTACCAGGCGCAATAATAAAATTAGCATGCTAATATACCCAGCGTTAGTTCAGGGAGTAAATGCCAGTGCTGATATTATACGAGGAGTAAAATATTTTAATGAATTAAAAAATGTTGAATTAATCATTATTGCAAGAGGGGGAGGCTCCATAGAAGAATTATGGGCGTTTAACGAAGAAATTTTAGCAAACGCAATTTATAATTCTAAAATACCAATAATTACTGGAGTTGGTCATGAAACGGATTTTACTATAGCGGATTTTGTGAGTGACTATAGAGCACCAACTCCATCAGCGGCTGCAGAAATTTCTGTGAAGAATTTAAACGAGTTAAATAATGAAGTTAAAGGATTTAGAGATCTACTCTTAAGACGAATGGAACAAAAGGTTACAAATGAATATAATAGAGTTAATTTAATGAGTAAAACACTAAAAATAAATAACCCACTAAACTATATAGTTAACCAATATATTCAAATAGATAATCTAAAAGAAACATTAAATTATAAACTTAATGCCAAAATCTCAATGGAAAAGCAGAAACTTTCTAAATTTAATGCTCTTTTAAATGCACATAACCCACTGAATATACTTAATAAGGGATATGCAGTACTTAAAAATAATGAAAATGCGATTATAAGTGAAATAGGTGTACTTAAAAACATGAAAGAGGTAAAAATCTCATTAAAAGATGGTAGTGCTTCGTTTAATATAAGCAATTTGGAGGGGTTTTAATGGCAAAGAAAAAAGAATCTTATGAAACCATGATGGAAAGACTTGAATTAATAGTAGAACTTATGGAGGTAAATGAAATTACATTAGAAGAAACTATGTCAAGTTATGAAGAAGGTATAAAAATTTGCAACAGTTTATATAAAGTTTTAAATGATACAGAGGGTAAGATAAAAATACTAACAGCACAAGGTGAAAGTGATTTTATGGCAACAGAGGATGTAGTTAAATAAAAAACTATAGTGAAAAGAAGGGGTTAAATGGATATAATATTGCTTAAATATGAAATAGAACAGTGGATAAGTAATTATTTTGAGGATAAGCCAGAAATTGATAACAGGAATTTTGAGGCAATGGCTTATAGTATAAAAGTTGGTGGGAAAAGAGTTAGACCTATTTTAATGCTCCTTACATACGCTATGTACAAGGATGATTACAAAGGGATATTACCTTTTGCAGGGGCGCTTGAAATGATTCATACATACTCTCTTATTCATGATGACCTGCCGTCTATGGACAACGATGATTTGCGCCGCGGAAAGCCTACAAATCACAAAATCTACGGTGAGGCAATAGCCATCCTTGCGGGAGATGGACTTTTAAATGAGGCTATGATAATAATGCTAAATCAGTGTTTGGATGGATTTTTAAATAAAATTGTGGCAAGTAGCCTTATAGCTAAAGCTTCTGGTGCACAGGGCATGATAGCTGGACAAATATGTGATATTTTGAGTGAAGGCATCGCAATATCAGAGGAAGAACTCTTATATATGCATAGAAATAAAACAGGTCAATTAATAAAAGTTGGAATATTATGTGGTGCTGTTTTAGGAAATGCTAGTGATAAAGACTTAATAGATTTAGAAGAGTATGGTGACAAATTAGGTTTAGCATTTCAAATAAAGGATGATATATTAGATGTAATTGGAGATGTTGATATTTTAGGAAAAAATGTAAAAGCTGATGAGTGTAATAATAAAACAACTTTTATAACAATGTATGGTTTAGAAAAGTGCAAAGTAAAATGTAATGAGTTAACTCAGGAGTGCTTCGAAATACTGGGAAGACTTAATGTGAATACAATATATTTAGAAGAAATCACTGAGTTTTTATTAAAAAGAGATTATTAGTTCTTGCAAAGTAATTATTGTTAACAAAATGTTTCTAAATTGTTCATTAATGGAGAATAGTTTTTGAATTAAATATTATTGTATGATATAATATCTCCATAATTGTGGGTATTATAAATTTAACAATAAAAGAGGATAGATATATATGAGTAAAATATTAGATGATTTTAATGATATTAATGATATAAATGCAGTGAAAGGTATGTCCATAGAAGAACTGAAAATATTTGCGGCGGAAATCAGAAGTTTTTTGATTGAAAAAGTATCTAAAACTGGGGGCCACTTAGCTTCTAACCTAGGCGTTGTAGAGTTAACTCTAAGCTTATACAATGTTTTCGATCTTGACAAAGACAAAATAATATGGGATGTAGGTCATCAATCCTATGTGCATAAAATTCTTACAGGAAGAAAAGATGAATTTGATACACTTAGAAACTATGGTGGGCTGAGTGGTTTTCCCAAAAGAGATGAAAGTAAATATGATGTATTTGGAGCAGGACATAGTAGTACATCTATATCAGCGGCAGTAGGTATGGCAAGAGCTAGAGATTTAAAAGGAGAAGACTATGATGTTATTTCAGTAATAGGAGATGGTGCACTTACTGGCGGTATGGCCTTTGAAGCTCTAAATGATGTAGGATTCAAAAAAACTAAAATGATTATCGTGCTTAACGACAATCAAATGGCTATTTCAAAAAACGTTGGAGGATTGTCCAAATATTTAAACTCAATTAGAATTGATCCAACATATAATAGGATAAAAAAAGAAATAAACCAAACGTTAATTAAGATACCTTCCCTTGGAAAAGGCATGGTTAATTCAATTCAGAAATTTAAGGATGGAATTAAGCAGGCGCTTGTTCCAGGGATGCTCTTTGAGCATATGGGTATAAAGTATTTAGGACCTATTGACGGCCATGATATTAAAGAAGTAAGTAAGATTTTAAAGTTAGCTAGAGTAACAGATGGACCGGTTATTATTCATGTCATAACTAAGAAGGGCAAAGGTTATAAATTTGCCGAAAAAGAACCACACAAGTTTCACGGACCGGGACCATTTGATCCCTTAACTGGAGAGCTATGTGGAAGTTCTAAGGAAAGCTATTCTAAGGCATTTGGTGAGCAGATGGTGAAACTAGCAACAGAAAATAAAAATGTAGTGGCAATAACAGCTGCAATGCGTGAAGGTGCAGGTCTGGAAGACTTCTCGAAAAAATTTAGTAATAGATTCTTTGATGTAGGAATTGCAGAGCAACATGCGGTTACTATGGCTGCAGGAATGGCAACGCAAGGTATAAAACCTGTTTTTGCAGTTTATTCAACTTTCCTTCAGAGGGCATATGACCAAATTGTACATGATGTATGTCTTCAGAAATTACCTGTTATTTTTGCTATAGATAGAGCTGGAATAGTTGGTCAAGATGGAGAAACGCACCAAGGTGTATTTGATTTATCATATTTATCACATATTCCGAATATGACAATTATGGCACCTAAATGTATAAGTGAATTAAAGTCTATGTTAACATTTGCAGTAAGACAAGAGTATCCCATTGCTATAAGATATCCAAGGGGCGGCGATACTCCAAAAGTCAAAATGAATTGTATTGAAAACATTGAGAGAGGAAAGTGGGAGAAACTATTCGAAGGCGGTAAAATAGCATTTATAGCCACAGGTAAAATGGTTCAAAATGCTATTTTAGTAAGAGAAAAGTTAATTAAACTTGGAGTAGAAGTTACTGTAATTAATGCTTGTTTTATCAAACCTATTGATAAAAAACTAATCTTGGCGCTGGTGGATAAAAAATATTCCATTGTAACTATAGAAGATAACCTAATACACGGAGGACTTGGTTCTTTAGTATTAGAATATGTAAGTACCTTGGAGGGGAAAACAAAAGTTATAAATTTAGGATTTAAAGATGAGTTTATTACTCATGGAGTAGTGGATACGCTTTATAAATTACACAAGCTAGATGTGGATGGAATTTTTGAAAGTGTTTTAAAGTTAGTGTAAAAAAGCCACTTTAGTGGATTCTTGAGGAGTTTTTTATGTTGGAAAACAAAGAAAGATTGGATGTACTTGTAGTTAAAAAAGGGATTTTATTTTCTAGAACAAGAGCTAAAGAAAATATAATTTCTGGAAATATATTTGTGGATGGCATTAAAACTACTAAATATGGAAAAAAAGTAGATTTATCCTGTAATATTGAATTTAAAGGAGAAGATTTTCCTTATGTAAGTAGGGGAGGATTAAAGCTTGAAAAGGCCATAAAGTCCTTTAACATAGACCTTAAAGATAAAGTTTGCCTTGATATTGGGGCATCTACGGGAGGATTTACTGACTGCATGCTGTCTTATGGCGCATGCAGAATATATTCTATAGATGTTGGAACAAATCAATTGGCGGATAAACTGCGAGGCGATGCGAGAGTAGTGTCACTGGAAAATACAAACATAAGATATTTAGGGCTAGACGCTATAGGTGAACTTTCTGATTTCGCAAGCATTGATGTGTCATTTATATCACTTCAAAAAGTTATTCCGAATTTACTAAACCTATTAAAAGTGGACGGCTGCGTTGTAGCACTACTAAAACCACAATTTGAAGTAGGTGTAGGGGTTGTTAACAAAAAAGGTGTGGTTAAAAAGCAAAGTGAACATGTGGAGGTAATAATTAAAGCAATAAATCATTTGAAATTCCTTGATTTAAGTGTTGTAAAAGTTAATTATTCATCCATAAAAGGACCTAATGGCAACATTGAATACTTAATTTATTTTACAAAATCTAAAGAAAAAAATAATAATTATATTGAGGACGATATAAAGTTATTAGTTAGTGAAGCTCACAGTAATTTAAATTAAGTGTCAGGAAGATAACAATTAATAGTTGATATCTGACATAGAGAATGGTAGGGAGGAAATATGAAAAAAATTGGCATTAATATAAATACAACTAAAGATAAAGATGGAAAAACAATTAAATATGTAAACGACGTCATTAGTAAATATATTGATGAAACTAATATCTTTATATTTAAGGATTCCATTGGCCTTGAAAATATTAAATATAAGGATTTAGATATTATTATAGCTTTAGGTGGAGATGGAACTATTATAGGGACATCACGTAATCTAAATAATTTTAACACCCCGATTTTAGGAGTGAATATAGGGAATTTAGGCTTTCTTTCTAGTGTTGAGTTAGTAGAATTTGAAAATGCCATGAAAAGATTTTTTGAAGATGATTATTATGTTGAAGACAGAATGATGCTTAGATGCACCTTTCCACATAGAGGAGACCCTAAAGAATATATTGCTTTGAATGATATAGTTGTATCAAAGGGAACACTCGCGAGAGTTGTTAAGTATGAAATACATATAGATAATAAATTTTATACGGATTTCACAGGGGATGGGCTCATAATATCAACTCCCACAGGGTCTACAGCATATTCCTTATCAGCAGGTGGACCTATTATTTATCCTAATCTGGATGTTATAGCGTTAACACCCATTTGTCCATTATCATTATCTATGAGGACTATTGTACTTGATGGTAAAAGTACAATAGCTGTAAGCATAAAAAGTGAAAATGAAAGCATATTTTTGACACTAGATGGACAACGCGCAATAAAGTTAAACACTTATGAGCAAATATTAGTAAGTGTTTCAGAAAAAAAATGTAGACTAGTCAAATTTAATGATTATGATTATTTTCATATATTAAGGAAAAAAATAATTTCTAGGGCTATAGATTGCGAAGGAGATAAAAATGAAGATTTCACGGCATGTAAAAATAATTGAAATTATTCAAGCTAAAGACATTGAAACTCAGGAGCAGTTAGCAGAAGAATTGAAAAATAATGGATTCGATATTACTCAGGCAACCGTATCTAGAGACATAAAGGAACTTAAATTAATTAAGGTTATGAATACATATGGAACCCATAAGTATGCTACTATTTCTCCAACTGATACTTTCTTATCAAATAAATTAGTTAATATTTTTTCTCAAACAGTTATTTGTGTTGATTACGTAGATAAATTTGTAGTTTTAAAAACTATATCAGGAGCTGCATCAGCAGCAGCTGAGGCATTAGATACACTTAAATTTAATGGCATTGCAGGAACTATAGCCGGAGATAATACTATTTTCATTTTAGTTAGAACAGAAGAAGATAGAGAAGTGTTACTTCAAAAAATTAAAAAAATGATAAGTGAATAGGAGGGATTAATATGCTCCTACAATTAAATATTATGAATTTTGCACTAATTGAAAAACTTAGTATTAATTTTGAAGCAGGATTTAATGTGCTTTCTGGTGAAACAGGAGCTGGTAAATCAATTTTAATTGATGCTATAAATTATGTATTAGGTGGAAAATTCAACAAGAACTTAATTAGGACTGGGGAAAATAAAACTTATGTTGAGGCTATATTTTCTATAGACAATAAAAACAATGAAAATGTTTTTATTGAAATGGAAATTGATTATGAGGACACAATAATCATAAGTCGCGAAACTTTTCAATCTGGAAAAAGTATTGCTAAAATTAATGGCAAATCATTGTTACTTTCAAAGGTTAAATATATTAGTAAGACTTTACTTGACATTCATGGTCAACGTGATAATTTTAATTTGTTAGATAAAGCCAATCATATATCTTATCTGGACTCCTTTGGTTTCGATGAAATTAACAAAGTTGTTATGGTGTATAATGAAAAATACATAAGAATGACTACTATAAAGAATAGAATAAGTAAACTATTAGGTAATGAAGGAGATCGTGAAAAAAGAATAGATTTTTTAAATTATCAATTAGAAGAGATTAAAAGTGCAAATCTTAAAATAGATGAAGACAAAGACCTCTTAGAGAAGTGTGCAATTATCACAAATTCTGAAAAACTAGAAAAGCATTTATCAAAAGGTTACAGTGTCTTATACATTAGTGATGAAGAAAATGTTTCAGTTTTTGACAATTTAGCTATCGCTATTAAAGAACTGAGAACTGTAGAAAATCACATGGATAAAATAAAAGCAATTACAGATGCTTTAGAAGAAAGTTACTACAACATTGAGGAAAATATTACAGACATAAGAAATTTAAAAGAAACGATTTATTATGATGAAAGTGAATTAGAGTATACAAATAGTAGGATACAGCTTATTAATACTTGTAAAAAAAAGTATGGAGCTACAATACAAGAGGTGTTTGATTATAAAGAAAAAATTGAATTTGAGTGTGAAGAGCTGAT